>CBFDBN010000197.1:0-7249 GCA_965603055.1 uncultured bacterium
GTTTTGAAATCTCAAGATTGGTACTGGGAAACAGAACATTCCGTGGTGGAACAATGGTTCCTTCAGGCAAAGTACAAGGTTCCAATACCTTCTCACCCAATTTAACAGGTGTTCTTAACAAAGCATAATAATTTTCTAATTTTTCTTGTTCAACCTTCCTGGTGAAGAGACTGACTACTATTCCGACAACAATGCCGATCAGCAGGTAAAAAACCATCTGCCAGGGTAAATACATCTCAACACCCCAGTTTCGCTCGATCACCAATCGCCATGAATCAGCAAAAGGGAGATTATCTAACAAAGAAATAAAAAATGAGCGGGTCGTCAGAAACCAGGCGCCAAATCCTGCACAGGTTGACGCCCAGGCGCCGGCACTGGTCATGCTTCGCCAGAACAATCCCAGCCAGAACGCAATGCCCATCATCGAAGGAACTTTCCAGAAGATTTCGAGACCTTTAATGACGCCTGGCAGCCAGTAGGCAAAAGCGACTCCACCGAGTACGACAAAAAATGAAACCAATCGGGCAACCGTTAAATAGTGATTCTGGGATTTATCAGGAATCAATTTTTTATAGGCATTTTCAGTGAATAGTCCTGATGATGAAATCATAAATGCATCGCAAGAGCTCATCACCGATGCCAGCACTGAGGCTAAAAACAGACCGATCATACCTGGCAAAATTTGAGGCAAAAATTGTCGGGCAACCTTGCCAAAAATTAAATCGGGATCAATTTGTTGTCCTGCAAAATACGCGACGGCTGCCAATCCTGTTAGCGACCAGGCGACCGTGCAGATTCGTTTTAACAATGAACCGCCCATGAAGCCAACCTGTCCATCCAATTCGGTTCTACCTGCTGCACAATTCGCCATGGTATGCGGCTGGGTAACAATTCCGATCAAGGCGTTGAATGCAATGATCACCACATAGAACACACCAATTTCTGCTGGAGAAACCAGGGAAAACATCTTCGGATCCTGGATAATTTCTCGCATCCCTGACAGTCCGCCTACAGCATTTAGAATTGATGGCAGCAAAATAAACGATAAAATGATAGTCAAAACGCCCTGGATAAAATCAGTGATAATGGCGGCATGAAGTCCGCCTGCCACGCCATAAATGACAAAAACAATCGTCATGAGGATAATCGCTAAATTTGCAGGTACAACTCCGCCAGTTGTCGCATCGATGACTGCACCAGCACCTTTGAGCATCACGCCGATACTGATCATCAGCGTAACCGTTCCGACAAAAGCGTACAACATTGCCAGACTGCGATTGAATCGAGCTTCAAACACATCGGCAGTGGTGATAGCGCGGAAGCGACGCATAATGGGGGCGATCAACCAGTAAAACGGGGTGGCAAACAGCCACAGCCATTGGTACCAGATGCCTGATAGTCCGTTGGAATAACTGGCAGACGCCACCGAAACAGCCTGGTCGGCATGTGTCCCAGTCCCGAAGGTGAACATGACCATGAGTGCTTTACCAAATCTGCGGGGCATGAAAAATTCGCTGATATTGCTGATACTTTTCATCGCCCGAATGCCAATAACGATGATGATGACAAAATAGAAAATTAGAACCAGTAAATCTACAAGATGAAGTCCGAACAATCCCTTTTCCTCCAAAATTCTCTTTTTATTTGAAAATTTGAATAATAAACAAATCTGAGCATTTTTCAAAGAGGAGTATTGGAATAATGGATTAATGGAGTTGGGCAATAATTCTTCAATTTCTTATTTCTTTGTTCCATTTTTTCAAGACTCCAATACTCCACCACTCCATCAATCCTTCATTTTAAAACTTTCAAATATCGTGATGTTCCAGCAGTGTCGCAGCACTTTCATCCAGGTAAAGTTTGGTAAAAGAATGCTGCTGAAGTATCGACGCAGGAACATCGGGCGTCACTTTTCCTTCAACTACTTTTTTGACAGCTTCGGCTTTTCGTGAATCAGGTACGGTACAAATGATCGCATGTGACTTGAGAATTTGGCGAATCGACATGCTAATCGCTTGATCTGGCACTTCAGCCAATGTTTTGAACCATCCCTCACCGAGCTGTTGTCGGCGGCAAGCTTCGTCCAGCGCAACAGTTATGTACGGCTCCTCTGTTTGAAAATCGGCTGGCGGATCATTAAAAGCCAGGTGTCCATTCTCCCCGATTCCCACGAAAGCGACATCGATGGGATGTTCCCTAATGATTTTGCCCACACGATTGCATTCTTCTTTTGGATCGTTTTCACCATTGATAAAATGAAATGCCCTGATCGGGACTTTTTCCACAAAGCGTTCTTTCAAATATTTTCGAAATGAGGCGGGATGAGTCTGGGGCAATCCAATGTATTCATCGAGATGAAATCCTATCACCTTTGTCCAATCCACATTTTCTTTTACCAATGCAGCCAGCATTTCGAACTGCGATGCGCCTGTGGCTAAAATGATTTTGGCATTGCCTCGTTCTTCAATTGCCTGGCGGATAAATGCGGCTCCATCGGCGGCGGCATTTTTTCCCATTTCTTGTTTTGTTTTGAATATTAGAATTTCCATTTCTCTGTTCCATTTAAAAGATCAATTTATTCATTGCCTGATGATTTAGTTATTTGGGCTATCAATTAATTGTCAATAGTGAATTGAGAATTGTCAATTGTCAATTAAACATGTGGCTATACCAACACCCATGCCAAACTGGCAATCAAAATAATCCCAACTATCCCCTGGAACAAAGTTGCCATTGTATGACACCGCAGCGCCGTTGCAGTATCCATATCCGAAAACTGGGACACGACCCAGAAGTAGCTGTCATTTACGTGAGAAACCGTCATTGAGCCTGCACCAATGGCAAGAACGACCAGGGCTTTTGCCAGGGGCGCTGTCAATCCCATCGGCTCCAAGAGTGGCGAGACCAGGGCTGCGGTGGTTATAATTGCCACCGTCGATGATCCCTGGGCAGTTTTCAGGATAGCAGCGATGATAAATGGAAGAAAGATGCCGATGTGCCATTGGGACATGGTTTGCCCCAGGGTATCTCCAATATCTGTGGCTCGAAGCACATTACCAAATGCCCCACCTGCGCCTGTGATCAAAATGATGATCCCCGCATTTTTGAGCCCAGTTGCTACCCAGTCGAAATAGGATTCATCGGCTTTTTCCCGTTTCAAGCCAAAGGCAAGAAAAACGCCGATGATCAGCGCCATGACAGGATGCCCGATGAAATCAAAGAGATTTTTCAGGAATCCTTCACCAAAAGGTGCGGTGGGATAATCAGCTATCGATTTCAGGGCGATTAGAATAATCGGGATAATTAGCGGGGCAAACGAGTACAAAGCTCCTGGTGTTTCTTTTTTTTGCTCAACAGGATCGGTCGTATCCTTTGGGAAAATTTTAAATCGTCGGCAATAAAAGTACGCCCACAGCAATCCAACACCAGCAGTGGGAACTGAAACAATCAATCCGAGCAGAATGATGAGACCGATATCTGCCCCGATCGTCGCTGCCGCAGCCAACGGACCTGGCGTCGGCGGAACAAAGACATGGGTGGTGTAAAGTCCTGTGGCTAAGGCAATTGCGAGAACGGCTAATGATATTCCAGTTTTTTTGCTGAGCGCCTTATTCAATGCCGATAGGATAACAAATCCCGAATCGCAAAAGACGGGGATGGAGACGATGTATCCTGTAATTGTCATTGCCAGCGGAGATCGTTTCTCGCCGACTAATTTGAGCACGCTCGATGCCATGGTTTGTGCCCCGCCGCTTTTTTCAAGGAATGTGCCGATAACGGTTCCACAGGCAATGACGATGCCGATGCTTTTGAGAGTGCTGCCAAAGCCTTCGGTCAATTTTGACAGCACTGAATTCGTATCCAGTCCCCCGACAAATCCCATGAGCACAGCAGCCATCAACAGAGTTAAAAAAGGATGCAATTTAAATTTTGACGTGGCAAGAATAATCGCTATAATGACGATGATCAGCAAGAAAAAAAATAGCATCTTGTACAATCCTTTATAAAATTTTCAGATCATGAAATATACGAAACAATAAAATTCTAAACCATAAAATATAAAATCCAAATCCAGAATCCAGTATCAAGCATCTAGCATCCGACTCCTCGCCATCTTCGTCGCATACTCAATCGCCAATACCATGCTATCAGGATTGGCGATACCCTGTCCAGCAATTTCAAACGCTGTCCCATGATCCACTGAAACGCGAATGATTGGAATTCCCAGTGTAATGTTCACTCCCTTAACCGTTTCCATCCTGCCAAGCTCACAATTCCAAATAAATCCTTCATATTTGAAGGGAATATGTCCCTGGTCGTGAAACATGGCAACGCAGCCATCGTAGCAGCCGCCTTTTGCCTTCGGAAACAAAATATCTGGCGGAAGCGGTCCTTCTACATGAATTCCCGATTTCCGTGCTTCCTGAATGGCAGGGATGATCTCCTTTTTTTCTTCCCAACCAAATAGCCCGCCATCACTGGCATGAGGATTGAGACCTGCCACGCCGATTCGTGGGGATTCAATGCCAAACTGTTTGCAGGCATCATTTAACAGATGAATCACTTTTAATATTCGATCCTTTTTAACCAGATCGCACGCCTGCCGCACCGGGACATGCGTTGAAACATGAATCACTCTTAAATTGCCAGAGGCAAGCAACATGGCGAAATCTTTGGTATTGGTGAAATGCCCGTAAATTTCTGTGTGTCCAGCGAAGTGATGTCCTGCCAGGTTTATTGATTCCTTGTGAATGGGACCAGTTACCGTGGCATCAATCTTCTTATTCAAAGCGAGATCGATAACCTTCTTCACATATTCAAAAGCGGCATTTCCAGCCATTGCAGAAGTTTTACCGTGTTCAAGTTGTCTCATATCCACATTTTTCAAATCAAAAACATCGGCGGTACCGTTTTCAAATTTAGCTTCGGATACTTCTTCAATTGATCGGATTGCAAGCGATACTTTTGCGATTTCAACTGCCTGTCTCATAGCATTTGCGTCGCCGATGATGATGGATCGACACATTTCATAAATTTTTTTCATCGCCATCGTTTTCGCAGCGACCTCGGGACCTATCCCTGCAGGATCGCCCATAGTGATGCCGATAAGGGATTTTTTAGATTTCATTTAAAATAATCCTCAAATTTAGCTTCAATCAACAGAAATATTCAAACGAATTTAATACTACTCAAACAATTTTTTCCTTAATATCTTTATTACCCAATTTCCCAACCTGGTCAAGCCAGAACCAAAAAGACACTCGACCGCTAATTACGCGAATTAAACAAATTTCACTAATTATTAATTCGTGAAATTGGAGTAATTAGCGTAATTAGCGGTAAAAAATTTTTTACCCATTGTACAAGAATTTAACTTTTTAGCTAATTACCCAATATCCAAATCACCCAATCCCCCAAATTACTAAACGCATGCCATAAGTCCCCCATCCACAAAAAGCAAATGCCCATTTACATAATCCGAAGCCTTTGATGACAAAAATATAGCAGCCCCTATTAACTCTGACGGATCACCCCAGCGGTTGGCTGGTACTCGGGAACAGAGCCAGGCATCGAATTTTGGATCTTCGTATAGCGCTTTGGTCATCTCGGTTTTGAAGTAGCCTGGAGCAATGCCATTCACCTGAATATTGTATTTGCCCCAATCCGTTGCCATGCCTTTGGTGATGTCAAGGACGGCTTCGGCGGCATTCACCTTTAATGGATCGATGGCATGAGTGGCTCCTAAATCCAGCGCCATCTTGCGCCGTTTCTCTGATGGCTCCGAAATGATGACCGAATTGGCACCCGATTTTCGTAGGACGGCGCAAGCAGCTATTCCAATGGGACCGCCGCCAAGAATGACGACATGCTCACCCGCACGGATACCGCCGCCGCGTTCGATAACTGCGTTGTAGGCAACAGAGCATGGCTCCACCAGGCTGCCCAACAGCCACATTTTTTCTTCGCCGTATATTTCTCGAAGCCCTTCCAGGCTCCACAAATAACGAGAATCCATCTTGATATATTTCGCATAAGCGCCATCGATTGAAAATCCGATCTCTTGCAATCGCTCACAATGATTGGGCTAGCCATCACAGCAGGGTTTGCATTGGGCACACCAGATCATCTCCTCGGCGCAAACGGCTTCGCCTGGCTCATACTTTTTTCCCGTCCGTTTATTGACCGCATTTTCACCCGCTTCGACAATGAAACCAGAGAACTCATGCCCCAGGGTACATGGAAATGCAGTCAAGCCAGGATAGAAAATATAACCTTCTGTATCTGCCTGCCGCATGTGGACATCACTGCCACAGATTCCGCAGGCTTTTACTTCGATCAGGACTTCATGCGGTTCTGGTACTGGAGTCGCTTTCTCAACAATCTCGATGCGAGGATTTTTCCAGACTTTGCTTCCCAGGTACGTCAATTTGCCATCAATGTCTTTATGACCGAGCTTGAAATCAGGTTTCGGCTTCCAATCTGCCATCAGCGATACGGTTCTCATACTTGCTCCTTAAATTTGTTGATTTTTAAAGATTCGGTGAATTAATTTCTATGAAATTTGTCGAACCGAATCACGTTCGACAAGATATGATTTCAATTCAATTTGCTGTACTTCCCTTTCTTTTCCCTGAATTCGGGACATAATCAATTTCATACTCTCCTGTCCCATTTCATAGATGGGCTGATGCATTGTCGTCAAATGTACCGTTGTAAAATTCAGATCATCATACCCCACCAGGGAAATGTCACCAGGAATGGCTACACCCATTTCCTGTGCTGCGGAATAAAATTGCAAAGCGATTCGGTCGTGTCCGGCAAAAATAGCGGTCATTTTATCTTTCTGCATTAATAATTTTCGGGCATATTGAAAATAACGGTTGGGAATAAATGGCCCATTATCCATGATGATAATCGTCGGATCGATGGGAATATGATAATCGGTGAGGGCTTTTTTGTAGCCTTCGAATCGCAATCGCTCGGTACTAAACAGCGAGCTAAAAACCACTCCAATTTTGCGATGCCCCTGCTCGATCAGGTAACGAGCAATTTCATAGCCGCCATCGAAATTATCGGTCGTCACATAATCGATCTCCATACCAGGAATGGTTCGGTCAGCCAGGACGACGGGGATATTTTTGCGGATAAATTTATCGATGATCTTGCGATTCTGTTCATCTGAAGCGGCGGTGGGAATAAAAATGACTCCGCTCACGCCATTTTCGACTAATCGATCCGAATGAAAATC
>CBFDBN010000198.1:0-7237 GCA_965603055.1 uncultured bacterium
ATCCTGCAAAGAATTCATCTGCCCCTTCACCGGTAAGGAAACAGTTCGTACTCGGACTTACCCATCGTGTAGCCAGGAAATTAGCTATAGCTCCGTGAACACAGCTTTCCTCATACATCTCCTGATGATATATTGCCTGAGGTAATATTTCGTTTATTTCCTTTTCGCCCATCTTTTTGGGGTGACGCTTGTTGTGGAAAAAAATATATTTCTTGATCCAATATATGTAGGCCTCTTCGGTCTTCATGCTGTAGTGTTTAGTGCGAAGAGTATTCCTTACTTGATCTAAAAGCTTCGGCTTCTTTTCAACAGGAAGGTTTTCCGTTATCTGTTGCACGATTGGTCTCCCAAATCATTTACAAACATTTCAAGCCAAATGCTACTGACATTTTGTGCAGGTGGAAGAATCAGTAAAAGAGTAGGAAAATAAGATGTCAATCAGTAACTGTTTCATGACCAAGCGAGGCAATCACCTGCAACGACATTTTATAATTTTAAACCAATTTTTCTATGAATATAACAAAATATTTCGTATATGTCAATAAATAATTTTATTCTTCCAATAAATCTGAAGAATCAGGCTCGGTCTCACGAGGTGTAATAGTTTTTGTCAAATCCTTCTTCGGCAACCTGGTCCCGGCTTTCAGAGCAACCTGTTGGGCATTCGGGTAGTAGGCTGGAACGATCTCTCCAGTGGTCGGATCAACGTATTCAAAAATAATCCCTTCGGGAATGGGGAAGTCGCGATAGCGCAACTGGTTGGGCAAAGCATTTTTCATGAAGCGAACCCAGATCGGGATGGCAGCGGCTGTACCAGTGAGGTCTATTCGCCGGGTATCTTTTACCGGGCGATTATCGTCGTAGCCGACCCAGACTGCTGTGACTAACTCCGGCGTGAATCCAACGAACCACAAATCCCGGGCATCGTTGGTTGTGCCGGTTTTACCGGCAGCCGGGCGATCGAATCCCCAGGCGCGGATGCTCTTTGCGGTTCCTTCTTCAACAACCGATCTTAACATATCGAGCACTAAATATATGGATTGGGGATCGACGACCTGGGAGCTGCGACTGGAAAATTCGTGCAGGATTTTGCCCGGGTAATCTTCAATATATTTGATGGTCAGCGGCTCTCGGCTGATTCCGCCATTGGCAAAGGCACAGTAAGCGCGACACATTTCCAACGGGGAGACACTGGAAGTACCCAACGCTAATGATAAATTTGCTCCCAATGGGCTTGTTATGCCCATCTGTTCTGCATATTGGATAACTGTCTCGGGACGGATGTCATTCATTATTTTGGCGGTAACCACATTTCTGGAATTGGTCAATGCAGTTTTCAAGGTCATGGGTCCGAGAAATTTTTTATCGAAATTCGGCGGAGACCATTGCTGATTATCGAACTCAAAGGTCACCGGTGAATCTTCCACAATCGAAGCCGGGGTATATTTTCCCCGGTCTATTGCTGATAAATAAACGAATGGCTTGAATGATGAGCCGGGCAGACGATTGTTGCTGATGGCTCGATTGAACGGACTGATGGCAAAGTCCCGACCGCCGACCAAGGCTTTTACTTTGCCATTTTTGGGATCCATGGCAACCAATGCGGATTGAATATACAACTGCTTTTCTTCGTCGCTGGCGAGCTCGTAGTCTTTAAAACCAAGACGTTTATCCAGGTCAGCCAGACCCTGTCCGACTGCTTCCTGGGCATAATTTTGCAGCCGGGTATCCAGCGTGGTATAGATTTTAAGCCCGCCGTAGGAGAGCACTTCTTTTGAGTACATTTTTTCGACAATACTTTTGATATGATCGATGTAATAACTGGCTTTGCCCCAGAACAGGTTGAGTCGTTTCAAATCCAGTGACGTGGCGATTCCTTCTTCCATCTCTTCTTTGCTGATGAACCCGGCTTTGAACATTCGGTTGAGAACAATTCGCTGGCGTTCCTTTGTAATTTCATAATTTAGATAAGGATTGTAATGGGTGGGCCAGCGGGGAATATTTGCCAGAAATGCTGCTTCTGGCAAAGTGAGCTCATCGGCATGTTTGGCAAAATAGGTCTGGGAAGCCTGCTCGACTCCGTAGGCATTGGATCCAAAGTCTATCTGGTTACAATACGCTTCGAGAATTTCATCTTTGGAATAATGTTGTTCCATTTGACAGGCGAGCAGCAGTTCTTTAAATTTTCGGCTCCAGCTTCTTTCAAACGAAAAATACAGGTTTTTGGCTAACTGCTGGGTAATACTGCTGCCACCGCCAGAACGCCGAAACAGGATAAAATGATGGATCAGGGCACGGATTAATCCCTTCTTATTTAAGCCATGATGCTGATAAAATTCGGTATCTTCCATTGCCAGAATGGCATTTATGAAATGCTGGGAAATTTGGGAGAGTTTTACTTCTTCACGATTGGTGAGAACAATGATCAACTCACCGGTATCGGAGTAAATTTCAGTCGGCGTACTTAGTGCCAATTCACTCAGTTTGTCCGGTAATTGGGGTAAAGAAAAAGTAATGAGTAGAAAGATTACAAAGAGAATAAGAACAACTATGAGTGTGAAACCAAATAGTACCCGCTTTTTAGAAATAGTCGGGAGACGCACTATATCTATCCTCCGGATATTCAAAGTTAATGCCAGAATATTGATTATTTAATTTTTCGATAAAAATATCAACTGCCCAATCGCTGGCTTCAAAGGTATAAACTTCTGTATAAATCCCCTGATTCACCTGAAAACCGATGCTAACCGTGTTGTCATCGACATAGCGAGAGACAGCTACTTTTTGAATATTTCTATCCCATTTCACCAGTTGAAAGGGATTGTTAATCAGGCGCAGCTTGACTGAATTAGGCAGATCATCAAATATTGCAAAAAATTGATCGCGGCTGATAATTCGGTCTATAAACATTTCCATCGAATCTAACGAGACCGAACCTGGCTGATCGGTTGCTGGAATAGTATAAAGCACAGAAAGTGGTGGATAGGTATCCATAAGCAGTTGCTTGTCGCCATCAAAAAAGAAGAAACTCAGGCTGCTATCGTTTTTAACGATTTTGGACCAGATCCATTTTCGGTTGTGGCTTAGCTTCAAAAGATCCAGGGGTGGGATGACATCGCCGGCGATTCGGATGGGGATTTGATTGTAAAGGTCACGGAATTGGTCTGCCGTGATCAGCAGTGATTGGTGTTGTTCGAGCTGATTTTTCAACTGCATAAGATCGCTGATTTGGGGGAGCTCCCGCTCATTTTCAGGAAGTGAATCGACAATCTCCTTCAATTGTTCGCTGGCTAAACGATCTTTTTTGTGCAGTTCCCAGATCGTGCCTGATTTGGGACGATAGGGATTGGTTAACTCAACGATATTGCCAAGCGCAATTTCAACAAAGTCGGTAGTAAATTCGACAATTGTTAATAAAATAATGACAGAGAGCGTAATGAGAAATTTTTTGTTGGTCAGGAGTCGGAAAAGTTTAGATTTTAAGTTTCGAGAAGGTTTGCTTTCAAAAGTAACTTCTTCTTTTTCCATCCCTCGCCTATAATTTTTTTAACGAAATATTCAACCGCTGAGATCGTAGAGTTCCGCAGAGATTTTTCTTTATTTTCTCTAGGTAATTCTACGTTCTTTTCTCTGCGATCTCAGCATTCTCTGCGGTAAATTTACTTCCTCCAAAGCATATTTATCGAAAATAGAACGGTACTGGAATAAATGAAATTAAGAAAATAGCGAATGTAAAATAACCGATTAATCTTCTTTTTGGATCGAGCTGTATATAATCGTCTTCTGGCGGTGGATGATGAAAGCCAATGTATAGCAATAGGACGATCAACAACAGCCAACCAGGGTACAAAAATGCGCCGATAATAATAAAAGCAAGCATAGCTAATTTATAAATTTTCTGACTCTTACGACCAAAAAGGGCGTAGAGAACATGCCCGCCATCTAATTGACCAATCGGCAGGAGATTGAGCGCAGTAACAAAAAGACCGGCCCAACCTGCGTACGCCATGGGATGAAGAGCGGTATCATACCCCTCGGGAGCCATGCCTATAACAAGTCTGGCGAGCTGGGAAAACAAAAAGGACTCGCCCAGAAACATGTTTTCTTCTGGAAGACTGTTCAAAGGAACGAATCTCGAATATTGAAGCCCGATGATCAGAATCGGAATGGTTAATGCCAGACCAGCCAGCGGTCCAGCAACACCGACATCGAACAAAGCTCTTCGGTTGGGAATCCGCTCTCTAATCTTAATGAAAGCGCCCATTGTGCCAAAAGGAGGTAATGGAATCGGAATAAAAAATGGCAAGGTCGCACTAATACCATATTTTCGGCACATCAGGTAATGTCCCATTTCATGTGCCAATAAAATCGAAACAATGGAAAGGGAATAATAAATTCCACTTACCATATAGGTTGTCAACACTGTTAAAAGAAAAAGTGCAACATGAAGAAGGGGACGATTCCCTTTGATTTTATTTAAAATACTAACTCGATTTCGCTGATTGTTATAATAATAGTCATCCCTGGTGAAATATTCCGTCTGTCGCATGAAACCTGGTTCCTGTAATTATATCATTCAATTTACCTAACTCGATCCCGGATGCTTGATGCTGGATACTTGATACTCGATACTGTAAGTATTGCTATATCCAGTATCCAGAATCAAGTATCTTTCACATAGCTTAGTTAAAACGTTACTGTAACCTTTGCTCCTCGCTCAAGCAATAATTGTCGCTTTGCATTTCCATTTCTGATCGCGATCTCCAAATATCCAGAACTGCCAATAATCGCTAATGGTTTATTGATATCAACTTCGGTATAAGAATTTGACACACGATTTAACATCGTCGACCCAATTTGAATGAATGAAATTGGCTTGTTGATCAATTCTGCCGGGATATTTGAAATCAAATTTCCAAATTTATCACAATAAATAATTTCGCCACTAATATTTGATTCCGTAATTATTGGATGTTTAACTATTCCACGGTCATATTGTTTTGTTTTTTGACCTAACTGCTCTATACCGACATTCGTTGATAAATGCGCAGCAACGGGTGCGAAAATATCACGTCCATGAAATGTATGGCTGACTTTGTTTAAAAAGAACTCTTTATTTAACACCGCTATTACAGTTAAGGTTTCACTAGAATGAAAAATGTATTTTAACACCTCGTTATCTGGTGCGATAAAGAAGTAATCACCCGATTGAACGGCTAATATTTTTCGGTCTGATCCCACACCAGGATCAATTACAACTACATGAATTGTTCCAGGCGGAAAGTAGCGATAACTGCTATTTAAAACAAAAGCACCTGCCTCAATGTCCTGGGCAGGTATCTCATGGCTGATATCGACGATAACTGTTTTCGGGTTGATGGATAAAATGACGCCTTTCATGGTCCCAACGAATCCATCTTTCTCGCCGAAATCAGTTAATAGTGTGATGATACCGTTGGGTTTCATGTATTGTGTTTTCTTATTGTCGATGTTGGTGTTATAGATGTCATTCAGGAAAAAAATTTAATTGTCAATTGATAATAGACAATTTTCAATTGACAATTAATTTATTTAACAGGGAGGCATTGCACTCCAGGCTTTATGATTTTTTAAGTGTTATTGCAATTTTTTCCTGCTGGTCTTCTAATTTCAAAGATTGGACAAGTGCGAATACAACATTTTTAACAATATCTTGAACGAAAGGATTCATCGTGATGGGCTCATCATTCACAAGGACTTTGACTTCGTAATCTTTACTATTCTGCATTTTGTTCTAATCCTTTTTAAATTGATTCCAGGTAGAATTTAATATGATTTGGGGTGTTATAGCCAAGATTTCGTGCTAAAATATCAAGATAAAATGTTTCTACATTTTTGACGCTAAAATTCTGCTTTTGCTGTAACATGTTCTCATTGATAGTTTTGATGTAGTTATTGCAACTATCACAAGCATCGATTCGAACCGGCTTTTTATCGGAATTAAAGATAATTTTTTGGGTTGCGAAATCTTTGTTAAAACAAAACGGGCAGATGTCCTCATGAAAAGACCAACTGGTATCACAAAAGCGACACCACAAATCACGTTTTGATTTCTTTTCGTTGACCATCGCCATTGTTGGTAAGTTGCCACATATTGGACAAAAGGGCTGTTTCCAGTTAAACTTTGCCAGCTTTTTATTAAAAAATTCCGCGCAAAGCTCCAGGTACGGTGAAGAAATGAATTCAACTACTTTCTCTAACAAAATAACCGGTACATCATATTTTTTTGAAATTTCATTAAATGGATCTTTATCCCTGGCAACCTGGGCAATGATCAGTCTGGCAAGAGAAATTTTTCTTTTGTCGTTTAGCTCCTCTAACCGAAGTATTTGCTCTTTCCTGCGATAAAAATATTTTTTAAAAATTGGAAAAATGAGATCGAAAATATATTCTAAATCTTTTTCTTCAATGATGAGATTCTGTTCATTCAGAATTGGCTCGTTCTTTTTAAATTGCGCTCCAATATCAACCTGGTTCAGTTTATCGAATGGTAAAACTGCAACCAGGTGGTGCATACATTTTACATGGCTGGTAAATATTTTCTCATGAAATTCCAGATAAGATTCGTAAAATCTTTTCGGTTCCGGTAAAGTATCGCTCATTAGTATCCCAGTGCTAAAGTTGCAGTGCATAGTTCATATTATTAATATCAGATCTGAGCTTTCAGACTTAAGCCGATTTTATTTTGTGAAATGCAAAAATGTAATGCCATTCATATAGCTATCTTAAATTGAATTCTCCTTTTGACAAGAAAGGACTGAAAAATTACGATTGAAATTTACCCAAATTTATTTTTCACTCAAAGCTTCAATCCCGGGCAGTTTTATACCTCCCAGAAATTCTAATGATGCGCCTCCCCCGGTTGAGACATGGGTGACTTTGTCGGTTACGCCGACTTTTGCCAGGGCTGCTGCGGAATCTCCGCCTCCAACCACTGTTGTCGCTCCTTTGCTGGTAATGTCTGCCAGCATTTTGGCTATTTCAATTGTCCCTTTTGCAAACGTGTTGATTTCAAACACTCCCATTGGACCGTTCCAGACCACTGTTTTGGCATCTTTTAAGATTGAACTGAAATTTTCAATCGTTTTTGTGCCAATATCGACACCGGCCCATCCAGTCGGAATCGCTTGCGCTTCGGTCATTTGGGTCTCAGCCTTTTCTGAAATTTCTGTGGCGATAACGTGATCCGATGGAAGAT
>CBFDBN010000199.1:0-7197 GCA_965603055.1 uncultured bacterium
AGGTTTAATCCCTTCATCATCTTCACCTCAGCAGATAAATTATTGAAAATCAATAGTACGCTCGTAACTAAAAAAATCGAAAGAATATTTAATGCTCTCAATTTTTCCTCTCCTCCAAATATACCTTCAATGTTCTAATTTCACGGAGTGAAGATAAGAATTTTTTTTGATTTTTACAATGATTTCAACAAAAAATTAACATAAATTTTGCACTATCTGATAGAAACTACCAGATTTCTCACTCCGTTCGAAATGACAATATATCCTATTTTGCAGGTGTCTAAGAATAATTTATTTCAACGACCGATAATAGCTATCAATATTATAAATCGCTGCCAACGGATTGTGCCCCAGAACCCGATCTTTGGCAGCTAAAACTGTACATGGTGCCTCGGTATATTTAAAAAACAATGAGTCATGCCCCACACACAATCCCAGCATAATGTTGAGCTCCGTCTTTTCATCATTAAGAACCAGCGCCTGTAAAATCGGGTTGCACATCGGCTCAAATTTTCCGATGGCGATTTTTTCATGATCGAGAATGCCAATCGCTTCTTTGGGAATCCGTCCTGCTTTACAAATCACCGACACAATTTCAAAGCCATGATTTGAAAGAATTTTCCCCACAACTTTTGCTTCACGGATAAGTCCGGCGCAAAAGGCGAGCCCTAACCGTTTGTAGTTCATTTTATGGGCGAATTCAATGATCTCAACAATACGAGGCTTAATCGGTTTGACAACAGCATATCCCACTTCTCTATCGGCATAGCCTTCTCCTTCTTGAATCGAAGCGAGTCTGGCAAATTCCCTGAGATGGGGCTGTTCGTATTGTTTAATTGTTTTTTCTATCAATTCGGTTTTATGAGTTGTGGGACATGATTTGGGAGATTTGCCATCTTCGTTTCGGCAGATGCGTTCAGCCATTTCATAAGGGCATTGGGCGCAGTTTGATAAATGATTTTTCATTGTTTGATGCTTTCTTGTTTTATTAGATTTGGTAAATGGATTATTAGAGCTAAAACTTTTTGGATACAAAAATAGAACTCTCACAAAAATGTAACAATTTTTTATTTTTAATTTTGTGAGAATTTCAATTTTGTGAGCTAAATATTTTTTTTGGTCTGATATGTCCAGATTTTGTAAGTAAGGTGAGTAAGTTAAATCAGTTAAGTAAGGACAGAATTGAACCGCTTTGTCCTTGAACGAAAACAGTTTTTTTTGTCATTTCGACCGAAGGGAGAAATCTGTATGTCCAATATTTACATAAAAAACAGATTCCTTATCCCGATAGATCGGGATTCGGAATGACACTTTTACTTCAAATTGGATAATTTTCGCTCCGACATTACTTACCTGACTTATCCGACTTAACTCTCTCAACTATTTACCCAATTACCGGCTAAACCTTAAAATCCACGAATCTCTATTTGCAGCCGAATTTGCTTGCAGCAGAATCCGTGTGATTTTATCCCCCCATACATTTTTCAATCTCTTATCGTTGATCGGCATTGTTTCAAATTTCGGAGTCAACTTATCAGCATCAAAAAAAACATTGAGTGATACCTTTGGCTCGGCCGGGCTTTTGTTGATATATTGCAAAGTTATTTTTCCTGGCTCATTCAGGGTAATTTTACAACCGGTCATCAAAGTCAGGTCAATGTCTTTTGTTTTTTTTCTCAAATCAAATTCATCAGTGATAAGGATTTCGCTGCCTCGATTCAATCGAATGGTTCGAGTCCATTTTTCAATGTTTGCTTCTGGCGGATAAGCTTCGGTTATATCGAGCTGCAATTGAGCAAAATCATCATCCATGGTATAGTGAACATCCCGGGCAGCATATTCCCGTCCCTCTTGTTGCATGATGCCATTGATTGTTGGCAGGTTGTGGTAAGCAGATTGCATGGTCCAGATTTCGTATCGCTGGGCGCTAAAGGTTTTCCTGGTATATGTTTCCACTCCCACATCGATGATCATTGGCAATCCATCTAAATAAACAATGAAATTGCCGACATCATTGTGATTATGGCTTTCTGCATTATGTCCACCCTGGGCTGCCAAATAAAGCCCTTCAACCGAGCCTTGCTGCGAGCGGGCAGCCATCACCTGGTTACCTTCCATCCAGACGTCACGCAATAAAGGTTGTCCCTGTTCAGCAGTCGTCAACTCAGCAAAATTAAATATGGCAGGTAATTGACGACCGATACTGCCCCAAAAAGTCCGTCCTTGTTCCTGTTGCAGGGCAGCAAAATAAGCGCCGAAGCCTGCCAGGTTTTCATCACCAATTCTTGTTCCATAGCGATAAACCAGATCGGATTCCAGCGTAACTCTGGGAGAAGCGTCAGCAAAGTTAATGAAATACTGATTTGCAATATGCGCCCGATAGATATAACGACCGATTTCTTGAATTAGAGACTCATTATAAACATTGATCTCACCAACAGTCGCACGATACAACATCTCTAAACAATCGAACAGTGAAGCGCCTGCACGGTTCCAATAACCCGGTCCTTCATCGCAGCCACCATCGGGAGGATAGCTATCAACAAAAACATCCAGGCTTTTCATGATTTTTTCAATAGCTTGCAATCTTTTTTCTTCATCCTTTTCTTTCAACAATACCACGGTCAGCCAATTCGAGTTGATCCAGGGATTCCAGTTATTGACGAGCACGCCCTGCCGAAAACCCATCCACCAGAAGTCATTTCGTTCCAGGCACGGCTTTAGAATCCGCCTTTCCAACTCTAATTGGATACGCTGATCGATAAGTGGAGAAATCTTATCAAGCTCAGATCCGAGCAGGTAACTGGTCCATGCCAGCAGGCTGCCAGTTTCACTGGCAAAGAGATCTACCGTCGGTTCTGTCACATCTGGCAACCCAAATCCCTGCGCCTGCAATGAAAGATGCGCTGGCAAACCCCAATACGACTCTTCGCAGATTGCCCAGACACCATTGAGAATATCATTAATAAACCGATTTTTCCCTTCGGCACATTCGGCAAGCACCAGGTTGCGAAGCGCATGACGACGAGCCCCAAAAGCATTCTGAAAATTTTCCCTGTTACCCGTCCTGGCAAAGTCGAGGAAAAGAGAGGCTGGTAAGGCTGGCCATTTATAATTCAAAGCTTTCTCACCTCTTTCGATCAACTGTTGTTTTATATGATCGGACAAAGCCATCCATTGCTCACGATCCTGCCACTGTGGAAATGGTCGAAAATCTTTTTGGGAGATTAGCATTTTTTGTAATTCAGATGACGGATAGGATCTGCTAAGAATGGACAATTTTTCCTGTGAAGAGCTTTTGTTGGAAACATGAAACATGATGAATAAAATGACAAAGATTTTAAAAATAGTTTTTAGCATGATAAACACCTTAATTTTCAAAGTATTTTGTAAATACTATTTAGCGTTTGTTTCATTTGTTAAAGCAATTTATAGAACACTCATTTAAAATGCAATAACTTTTTACAAAAATTTTAATTAACACAATACAAAAATTGAATGGATTTGGTTCAAAGTATGCTGCCTTTCCATAAGAATAAGCCATAAAACCATTGAAGCGGCTTTTCCCTGCTGGAATTATTTCAAATAATATCTCAATCCCCATGGAAAAGCCTTTTGCTTTATTGATTGCATAATTATAATTATCTGGATCCGGTAAAATCCTCGCCGAATGATAACATTATCCGTTGAATCTTTTTGCCTCGATCCCAATCGAATCCAGTTCCATGATCCTGGCAGTCATCTCAATATTTATCGTTTTAATCTCACCAGCTTTCAAGCTTATATTTTTGATAACTTGAGTTTCATATCCAATTCGTGAAGCTTTTAAATCATAGTGCCCTGGTGGAATTTTGCTGATAAAATACACCCCATCATTGCCGGCGGCACCTCCCAGTTTTGTTCATAAAAGAAGGATATTTGTATTTGATAATGGTTTTTTGTCACTTTTATCCATTACCGTACCCTGGATTCAAGCATAATTTTGAGCAAAAGTCGTCCTGAAACATAATAAAGTGATTAACACAATTGAAAGGCAAAATCTATTCATCTTCCTTCCACTGTCTCAAATATTTTTTCAATATGAATTTGGTGTTTTCGAATATACGCCAGCCTGGTTCCATCTGGCGACCATATCGGCTCGCTGAACTGTTCATCGATCCCGCCGGTCAAATTGGTCGTTATCCCGGTTTTCATGTCCTTTAACAAAATATCCTGGGCATCGTTGTATAAAAGCCTATCACCGTCCGGTGAGAGTGATGGATTATAGCCATTTTCTTGAACCACAACTTGTTCTTCTTTCCCTGGATAAGACGTCATCCAGATACTTTCATCTCTTTCAAAAAAAATCTGATTTTTGCCCTGATGCCAGGCTGGCTTGCGGTCATATTGATTTAAAGCTTGCCGGGTAATAAAATCAACCAGACGATTCTCAATTTAACAACCTTTAACTGGGCTAAGAAATTTCCGGTTTTACAACATAAAATTTCATTCTCCGAAATCCACGGGGGAAATAATACTTCATCATCATCCAGGATCATATATTCATACTTTTCATTAGATGAAATAATCCAGGTCTGTTTTTTAGAAGAGTTGGAGCATTTGATTGCCTGAAAAACAATGTTCGAGCTGCCGTGAAGCCAATCCAGGCCATAACCGATTTGGGGAAAAAAAGTAATATTTTAACTGTTCCTCGACCTTTACGTACGACATTAGGAGAAGAGGCGTCTGATACATTAATTGAACTAATGAATAAAGCTAACAAGCGACAAACGGAAGATATTTTGGTGTTCGTTGAGGAGAAATTCGAGAGAAGACTCGCTGAAGAAATATCTAAAGTTAATGAACGAATCACAAAAGAAGTCCAATGGTATTGAGGTCTTAATGCCAAATGAAATGGATTCTTCATATTTTTAACTGCATATTCTACTTTGGCTTGTCCCCAATAAGCCAAAATGATTTCCTCAGTCGTCCATTGATGACGATTGGTAATTAATATTCGTCGGTCAAACCATTCCTGTTTTAATTGATGGCAAGAGAATCCACGGCGTTATCTGACAAACCGATGTTGATTTCAGTCCAATTGTCCCCATTATCAGTTGAGCGAAAGACGACATTATAAGAAGTGTCATAATCTCGCCGACCGTGACCAGTTAAGGAAGCACCGGCAAAAATGTGTCCGTTTGCTCTTTAGGCAAGAAAACGAAGGTTAAGGTACTATGAGCTAACCACCGCTGAGATCGCAGAGGGTCGCAGAGAAAGAGAAAGTTAAAAATTTAATTTGTGTATAGCTGTTCAAATTTCAAAATGTAGAAATTTTATTTGAAAAAAAATTATTAAAAAACTCTGCGTTTCCCCTGCGATCTCGGCGCCCTCTGCAGGTGAGCTATATTTTAAAAGAAAATTTCAGGCTATATTGACCCAAGATTGTCCCGAATGAGATACCTTAATGGCTTTTCGCAATTGGAACGGATGCTTGTATTACATGCCGTGCAGGTATTTGTTTTTAAGAATTTATCTTTGATTTCTTGTTGAGTTTTATACCGAGTGATAATTAATCCGCAGGGTGAAAAAGTTCCATCAGGGTTGACGATAAAAAATCGTTCGCCAGCTTTGCAATCAGGAAGCCCGCCATTTTCGTAAAATTCAATCATCCGGTCAAAGATATATTTCGAGGCAAAAAAGTTCTTATATTTGTTTTTCAGCACCAGCAACTGTTTAACAATCTCTTTAAATTCTCCCAGGTCTTGTTGACTTAATACATAATTTTTGTCGTTGGTTCTAAGCCAGGTATAGGTAGTAAAATTCAGATTAACACCCCAATCTTCTGATAATTCAGCTATTTTAGTGAGGTCTCTAAAATTATCCCTTTGAACCACACAACTCAGGGTAATTGCCTTACCATTTCCTGTGTTCAGTTCTTTAACCATTTTTTCAATGTGTCTGAATAGTCCTTTCGAGCCCCTGAACTCATCATGTCGTTCATCAGGATAGTCCAATGACAGCGAAAACTGATCCACGCCGGCATTTCTCAACGAATCATATCGCTTTTTATTGAACATAATTCCATTCGTGGTTACAACAATATAGGGTACACGTTTCGATCTTTTCATCGACTTGACGATTTGTTCCAGATCCTTGCGGATCAGCGGCTCACCGCCGGAGACCAGGGCAACGACGGGTTGGATTTCCTGGCAAAGCTCACCAAATCTTTCCGGTGGGGCTAATTTTTCATCCTTAATATAACCACCTAAATGACAATGTTTACAATCGGCATTACAACTATAGGTGACTTCAAAAGATACCGTCAGGGGACGTTTGGTAATACGGTTTCTAATACCGCGTTTAACGAGCGATAGGGTACGAATTACATCAGCCATAACAATTTTCCTTTTTTATGTTCTTGCCAGATTAAATAAACGATATACCGAATATGATTTAACCGCGATTAACAGCAGGGCAAAAATACTCACCAATGTACTGAGTTGGGGCAGGAAGATAAGCGTCAGTGCCACAATGGTGGAATTGATAAATTTCGCAGCGTTACTGTAATTCAATAGGAAGACAATTCTATCAACCTTATAAAAATAGTTTATTGATATGATATCGTACTTGACAAACTGGTAGCTCAAATAGAAATCAACAAACGCATAATTAAATAAGAACAGGGCTACTGGAAGAAATAAATAGGGTCGAAAATGAAGAAATATAACGTAGAAAAAAATCATTTCCAAACGGTCAGCGATAATGTCCAATTCAGCGCCGAACAATGTCTCCTGCTTGAATTTACGCGCATAAAATCCATCCAAAAAATCACCAATGGAATGAACGACAAATCCGATGTAATTGTAGTTCGGGTTTTGTTTCAGAATTGCCAGAATATAAAAAACGAGAGAGAGGATTAATCGGGTCAGTGTTAGAATATTCGCTTCGCTATAAAAACTTTGCGGCGCTACGGGCTTACCTGGTCCACGTTTCAATTTTTCAGTCTTCTGCCTAAATTCAGTCCGTAATTGATTGTTAAGAGCAATAATTTTTTGTAAATTAAACTAAAAAAAAGTTACACAATTTTTATGACAATGTCAAGTTATTTATGCCTCACTTTGTAATCGCTCAATTACAGGGGGATTGACCGGTCGCTTAAAGCTGAAACAAATACAGAAAATCAATAAATTAAGCGACCGGTCAGTAACTCTAATC
>CBFDBN010000200.1:0-7179 GCA_965603055.1 uncultured bacterium
AATTTCTTGCACAGGAACTCCTTAACTAGCATTTTAGTATTAAAAGAATCATTTAATTTCAATAATCGGTATTCCCAGATCCCTGCAAATTGCCCTTGCCGTAAAAGTGTTAATCTCACGATGCCTGGGAACAGTTGAAGATCTATTGGTCATTGGATTATAAAATACAGTATGCTTTCTACCTTCACGTTCAAATTCACGTCCATTATTAATCAAATACCTGATTTAATCTTTTATTTTCATAATTCAATGGCTAATTGTTCTTCAATGACATCTTCATAACCCTTAATAGCATGTTGATAGCTCGATTCAACGATTAGTCTGACTGCTTCTTTCAAATTTTCCTTTACTTCTTTGATGGTTCTCCCCTGGGAGTGGGCACCAGGCACTTCTTTGACAAATCCTGCGTACCATGTGCCGCTTTTGACAATTATGGCTGTGTAGTTATTCATTGAAAAATCCTCATTAAATTAAAAAGAAGACACTTTACAAATGTCTAATCCTTTTTGTTTGCATATCATGAAATTCTTTTATCCAATAAATTGTAAATATGTTACGCTCGCTTCTTCTCAATTTGTGTAAACACCACTTCCGCCGCCCGGTTCGCCGCAGCACTTGCCTGTGCCACAGACTCAGGAATATCGGCGGGGCCAAGACAAAATCCACAGGCAAAAATCCCTGGTACATTAGTATCAGTCGGGAATGGCAATCCTGCGGCAACAAAGCCATGTTCGTTTAATTTAACTCCCAATTTTTTCGCCAACTGATCTGAACCTTTGGCCGGCATGGCAGCCGTGGATAGCACAACCATATCGACCTTCAAACTTTTCACTTCCCTTGTCTCAGTATCCTCATACCACAAGATTGGATTGTGATTTTCATCTTCCGTTATTTCAGCCACTCTTCCCCTGATATAATTAATGCCATATTCTTCTTTGCCGCGAATCTCGTATTTTTGGAACCATTTGCCAACATTTCGAAAATCAGTATGGAAGATATAGGAATCCGAATTGGGATCGTGCTCACGTCCTAACATGGCGTCTTTAATGGCATACATACAGCAGACGCTGGAGCAGTAATTACAGTAATTAAAATCCCTTGAACCGACGCACTGGACATAAGCAACTTTATGTGCCAGCTCGCCATCCGATGGTCGGTTGAGATGTCCGCCAGTGGGACCGGTGGCACTGATCAATCGTTCATATTCCAAACCAGTGATCACATTTACTAATTTACCATAGCCATAAAAAGTTAAAGGCGTTGGATCAAAAACATCCAGACCAGTTGCAACAACAACGGCTCCGAGATCAAGTTCTAAAATTTCGTCTTTCTGTTCATAATCGATGGCGCCCTTCACACAAGCTTTCTGGCAGTTGCCACACTTGCCTTTGGTCAAATACATACATTGATCGGCATCAATGGTCATCACCGCCGGAATGCCCTGGGAAAAATAGAGGTAGATTGCCCGTCGGTTTTTCAAACCCATCTCAAAGGCATCAGGTATTTTTCTCACCGGGCATTTTGCCAGACAATCGCCACAGACGTTGCATATATCTTCCTTCACATAACGGGCTTTTTTCTTCACGGTTGCTGTAAAATTTCCGACCTGACCTTTCAAATCAGTAACCTCGCTGTATGCCATAATATTCACATTCGGATGTCGACCGACATCCAGCATTTTCGGCGCCAGGATTCATATTGAGCAATCGTTAGTGGGAAAGGTCTTGTCCAATTGCGCCATAATCCCGCCGATGCTGGGCTTGCGCTCCACCAGGTGGACTTTGATGCCCATGTCTCCCAAATCGAGAGCGGCTTGAATACCTGCTATACCACCACCGATGACGAGTACGTCTTTCAAGTTTTGGCTCCTTGATTAATTATTTCGGATTTCGGACTAAAGAAATTGATTGGATTAAAATTTAAATTTTTTAAAAATTTTGCTTGACAAATAGAAAATTATCTATTATATTATTAATGCACGACCGAACCGTTTGGTAAAACGGTGTAGGCCGCGCCGATTGAATTTGATGGGGCTTCAGGAATTTTCCTGAAGCCCCTTTTTTTATGTAACAATTTTTTTCTGTTCAATTTTTGATTTTAGTTTTGTTATAACTGATGGATTAATTGCAAAATCATCTTGTTTTCCTCTTCCTGTGATAATACGATTAATTGAAAAAGCCAGAATATCAGCCATTTGAATAAAATATGAAACCTTTGAATCACGAAATACTACATCCTCAATAATTCCAGTTCCAGGAAATGGCACCTGTTGATCAAATTTTCGAGAAAATTGCCTTATTATTTTCCTCACAAATTTCTCCTGATTTGAATCAAAATATATAAGTCCATTTTGAGGTTGTTTTGTTGTTTCAGATTTTCTAATCAAATATTCTTCAAACATGGTTAAATATTCTGTCCATATTTCTTGATTAAAAAGCTTGATAAGATTTTTGCCTTGAACAAAGCGCTTTCTAAATGCATCCTTTGATTTTGCTATTACAAAAAATTTAGCCTTAAATTCATCGCAAATCAGGTCAATGGCTTGCTTATATATTTGTTCTTGATCCGCTGGGATCAATGGTGAATTAAAAAAATAGCCTCTATGGGCGAAAAGATCTGAACCTTTCAATTCATCAAACATAATCCCATATTTCTGTGTTATATGTCGTCGATAGTCCACCATCTTCCAGAAATTTTCCTTCCAACTCCAATCCTCAAATGAAATCCCAGCCAATATGTAATATTTTGAGCTCCCTTCAGCTAGGCCATTATCACCAGATTCATCAAGAAATAATAGTTCCATAACAAACATGTTCTCAAATTAATATACAAATTCGAACGATATTTAATATGAAGAAATATACATTTTATAATGCTTCTGCTACCAGGCTCGCCAGATCTTTTATCCCCACATCAAAATGAAACCCATTATCATGCATGGTACAATTCAGATGAATATTGCACTTGGGACAGGCAGTGACCATCGTCGTAGCGCCGGTACCTTGTGCCTCTTTCAATTTTTCAACCTGAATTTTCTTATTCACCTGGGTGCAATTAATCCAGGTGCTGGAACCACAACAAAGCGAATTTTCGCGGTTGCGAGGCATTTCAATCAATTCTAACCCAGGGATGGCTTGCAATACTTTTCTGGGCGCTTCATATTCGCTTTCGAATCTTCCCAATCGACAGGGATCGTGATAGGTGACTTTTTCGGATAACTCTTTAAATTTTAATTCACCGGCTTCAACTTTTTCAGCAATAAATTGAGAAATGTGTTGCACTTCAAATTTCAATTTTCCGAAGAATTTAGGATAAATTGTTTTCAAAGTTGTATATCCTTCGGCACAGGAAAAGATGACTTTTTTCGCCCCGGATTTTTGAATCATTTCTAAGTTCTTTTTGGCTAATTGCTTAAAAGTCTCCAATTCGCCAGTCCAATAGGCATCATGTCCACAACATCGTTCGTCAGGTCTGACGGCTGGCTCAATTCCCAGCGCATTTAAAATCTTTATTGACGATTTAGTAGCATCCAAGCTATTGGCGCCGATGTTATTAAAAATAACATTGAAATAAGGACTGCAGCCCACAAAAAATAATACGTCGCCCGTTTCCTTTATTTTCAGATCATCCGAAATCCAACTTAAATCCTTTTGGACGAAATCATTCTGCTGTAAACTGGCGACAGCCTGAATCGTTCCTGCGTGGGTGCAGATCCCCCGGTTTTCAATTTCGATGGCTAAATTCCGGGTCCGCCGCATGAAGTCCTGGTAATCGACCAGCGAAGGACAGCGTTTACTGCAGGCGCCACAGGTCAGGCAGGTCCAGAGATCATTATCCTCAATTAATTCCTCCTCAGAAATCAAAAGGGCTTTTTCAACAAACAACCGGGGAGAATATTGGGGATTGATTCTTGAGATCGGGCAACTGCCGGTACAGATTCCGCATTCGAGACAATAATAGGCATTGGTTTTTTCAATAATGGCGTCTAATTTCATGCAGCCTCCTTCAGCGACAGCGGTCCCAACTGCGTAATTTTTTCATTGAATTTTGTAACAACCGAAACAAAGTATTCCCCGCTGATATCAGAAAATAGCTCAACATTCAGTCGTTGTGGATCAATTCCGGTGAGCTGAAGCAATTCAGAAGTCTCCTTTACAACTCCTTCACAGGTCTTGTTGCCAGTAGTATAGTGACATTCCCCTTTACCGCAGGCGCCGATAAGGACGGCATCTGCGCCATATTCAAATGCATTCAATATCAGCTTAGGCGTAATTCTGCCTGAACAGTTGACTGGAATAATTTTAATATTAGCTGGATATTGAATTTCTTGCGCGCCCGCATTGTCAGCACCAATATAGGGATTCCATTCACAGCAATAGAAAATGATATTTGGTTTGAATTGTGGCATGTTTGGTTTCCGATTATAAAAATTTGATTAATTCAACTCTTCATTAGCTAAATTTGCCAGTTTATTCAGCAAATCAGAAGTTTTGAATAAAACAAGTCCTTCGATTCCTTCAAAATCTTTATCTTCGCTCCATACAGGAACTTTAAATTTTAAAGCCAATGCTAAAATATCTACATCTTTTGGATCTCGTTTGCTAGTTATGTCATTATTTTTTTTATTAAAGTCCAAATATTTTTGATCTGATGAATGCTTTTATTTCATTCCATTGCTTTTGCTGCTATTCGTCAAGCTGTCATCACACCTTTTATCATGACATCTAATTCCTCATCAGTGAGATGTTTTACCGATGCCGCCCCACAAATACAAACCACCGAACACATACCACATCCTTTGCATAAAAACTCATTAATCTCAGCATGTTTAAAGCCACCATCTTCTTCAATCATGGCAATCGCCTGGAAGGGACATTCCTCAACACATCGTCCACAGCCGCGGCAGACCTGTGGATCGATTTCTGAAATGACGGGCTGGCGTTCGATAATTTCTTGTTGAACCAGCGAATAAGCCCTGGCTGCGGCGCTATATCCCTGCGAAATACTATCGCCGATCATTCCTGCCCAATGCACACTTCCTGCCACAAAAACGCCGTCAGGCGCAAACCGATCGGGGCGCAACTTGATATGCGGCTCGACAATAAAGCCATATTCATCCACTGGCAATCGAAGCATTTTGCCCCATTCTTTTGCTTCATCACGTGGAATCAAAGGCGTTGCCAGTACCATCAGATCGAAAGGTATCTCAAATGATTTATCGGTCTTTTCGTCCTTCACATAAACATAATTACCCTCGATTTCAGGCAGTTGTTTGGGATCGTATCGAATAAATAGCACACCCAAATCCAATGCTTCATCGTATTCCCGGATGTATTCGGTCAAGCCTCGAAAAATCACGGTAATTTTCAAATCAGGATTGGCTTTCTTCAGCCAGATTACATTTTTAAACGTGGTGGGACAGCAAAACCGTGCGCAATAGGGGCGTTGTTCATTGCGAGAGCCAACGCATTGGACAAAAACAATTTCTTTGGCAGTTAATTTGTTTTGACTCAATATCTGTTCAAATTCCAGTTGGGTAATGACATTATCATTTGATTCGTAATGATAAAGTCCCTCTGGATAAAAGTATTGAGCGCCTGCAGCAAAAATTATGGCACCGGCATTAATGGTTTTTTTCTTGCCGTTTTTATTTATCGTTAAATGATAATCGCCAACTGATCCATCGACATTTTTCACATCTGCATTGGTAATGACTTCAATATTTGAGATATCATCTCTTTGTTGAATCTTCTCCTTTAAAAATTCACGGGCAGAAATATCACGAGGATATAAAATATTTATATTATTGAGTAATCCGCCCAGTTGTAATTCTTTTTCAATTAATTTGACCTTTGCCCCGCGCTGCGCCAGGTTTAATGCCGCGCTCATACCTGCAATACCGCCGCCGATAACTGCAACAGTGGGATTAACTTGTTGGGTCAGGTTGGTTTGTGGCGTTTTCCTGGCAACTTTCTGAATTGTTCCAATGATGATTTCAATTGCTTTTTGATTAGCAAGGCTCTTATCTTTTTGGTGAACTCGAGCAGCCTGATCACGAATATTTGCCATTTCAAAAAGATTTGGATTTAATCCTGCGTCGGCCAGCGCTTTTAAAAAGAACGGCTCCATCAATCGGGGAGAGCATCCAGCGATTACGATACGGTTCAAATTATGATCTTTGATAGCGGACTGGATTTGGAATACACCATTTTTTGAACAGGGGAAATCAGAATCATTGACATGAACGACTTTATCGATTTTTTTTACAGCCTTAACAATTCGATCAATATTTAAAATGCTGCTAATCTGTTCGCCACAGTGACAGATGAAAACCCCGATTCGGATATCGTCTTTCACAAAATTCTCCTAATACTGAGGAGGTAATTGGGTCATTAGGTAATGAAATATTCTTAATTGTCAATTGTCAATTGACAATTTTCAATTCACAATTGACAATTAATACTACTTAATCAGATTATTTTTAATGATTAAAATAAGCCTGTCATTTCGACAAGCGAAGCGAGGAGAAATCTGTATAACGCACCTAAGTTGATATTTACCGCAATTTGATGGCTAACAGATTCCTCCCTTCGGTCGGAATGACATTTGTTATATTAATCTGACTAAGTAGAGTTAATTAGGTTGGGTAATTAAGTCTCCTTTGATTGATTAATAAACAAAATGATCACCACAGATACGGCATTTTTCCTCGTGATAAGCATCGGCATAGCGATGGAGGCTCGTTAATTTATCTACTTTCTCCAGGTGGAAAGTTCCTGCTGGGCAAATCGTTGTACAGGTACCGCAACTAATACAGGTATTGGATGCTTTGAGGAATGGCGGCTCCACTTTATTCATAACGCCGCGATCCCCAAATCCAATGGCATTCACACCAACGATCTCTCGACAGGCTCTCACACATAAACCGCACAAAAAGCAATCTTCATCTTCCCGAACAAACCTGATCTCTTTTAATCCCGCTTCCTTCGCTAATTGATGGAGTATTTTTAAATCGGGGCATCTTGCCAGCAATAATTCCATTAACACTCGTCTTATTTTTTTTATTTTATCAGTATTGGTTTGAACAATCATCCCCTCTGCAACTGGCGTCACACAGGAAGCAGCGGTACGGCTTCTTCCATTCATTGTAACTTCGACAACACAGAGACGGCAAGCGCC
>CBFDBN010000201.1:0-7137 GCA_965603055.1 uncultured bacterium
ATTACCTTCAAGCTATCTAACGAAACATACTGTGGAATTATAACTTTCACCTGATTCGACGGCGGACTTTCATTATTCACTCGATCTAATGCTGTTACCACGTAATAATAGGTGTACTCATTTTGAATCGATTTATCAACAAAAAATGTATCGCATTTTGCGGTGATATGAATCAAGTTTTGGGCGTTCAGAAAATCTACCGGGCTTCTTTCCGAACGAAAAATATTATAGCGTTGGACATCTCCCTTTTCAACAATGCTGTCCGGTGGACTCCAGATAAGTAAAACATTGCCCGAAGAAAGTACGTGAGCTCTTAAATTACCAGGATCCATGGGTGGCTTATCATCCTTCCAGCTCATTGGTGGCAAATTGGCAAGAAATTTAAAACCGTTAATTTTTAATTGAATTTTTGCTTTTTTCAGTCCGCGATAACTAAAGAAGACCATTCCGTTGGTGCCAGCTCGATTGATGGCAATTTGATCGATGAGCTCGGTGATGGGACATTTTTCTGTGCCAACACTGTTTACCATCATGCCCGGGAAAATGTATCGCTCGTGAATCGAATCAAACCAGTTGCGGACGGTTGGCTCATAAGGTGCAGTGGGATGATCAGTCTGCCAGTAAACCATTGGTGCGATAAAATCCATTTTGCCTTCAGTTAGCCATTGTCGGGCATCTTGAAAGACGACATGATAGCCATTCCAACTACTGTAATCGTATTTTCCAATCACAGCGGCAGAGATTTTTAACCAGGGTTTTAACGCAGTAGCTTCATCATAAAACTTGCGGACAAACTGGTTGATATTTTCCCGCTGCCAGTCCTCCCAAGTGAGGTGGTTGGGATTGCCATCCGGCGAATTGAACAACCGCATACTCACCGGGTCTTGAGAATATCCTAACTTATTTGATCCTTCGGGATATCGGATGTAGTCGAAATGGAAGCCATCAATGTCATAATTTTCCACAATATCTATGGCGACTTGATGGACATAATTACGTGCTTCTGGAATGCCGGGGCTTAAAAATACATAATGTGAGCTGAGAGACATTGGTTTTCCGTCTTTATCGCAGACGATCCATTCCGGATGGGCATTGTAGAGTTGTTCTGGATTGGTGTGCGGCGGCAGCTCGGTTCCCTGCCAGGCGGTGAAAGTATTGAACCAGACATGCAATTCTAATCCCCGGTTATGGGCTTGTTCAATCGCAAAAGCCAGCGGATCCCAACCAGGATCTTTGCCCAGCATACCAGTCAGCATATCCGACCAGGGTTCATATTGGGATTGATAGAAGGCATCTCCACTTCCTCTAATTTGAAACAGGATGAAATTTAATCGAGCCTGTTTTGCATCATCAAAGATTTCGACGATTTTTTCCTTCTGTACTTCCACCCTATTCGAGTCCGCTTGAATCGCCCATTCCATCCTTGAAATCCAAAGACCTCGAGCTTCTTTGGGACTGGTTTTCTTTTCTTTACATTTAAAAGCTAAAAGGGAGGTTATTGACAGGATCAGTAGTATTAATCGGAAGAATTGTTTCATAGATTCTCCGTTTTATAAAATTTAAAATAACAAATACCAGATAACAAATAACAAATAAATTCCAAATTCCAGATGATAAAAAACAAACCTGTCCGACAACTGGCGATTGCCGTCAACTTACACATTTTTCTTAACGCAAAGAGCGCAGAGTCATTAATTAATCGCTTGAAATTTGGAAAATTGATTTTTATTTGGAATTTGTTTTTTTAGTTTGGGATTTGACTTCTTAATAAATAAAATTTGAATCTTCATCGAAAACTATGGAAGTTGTTTCCCCAGCCACGATTCCCGAATCATCTGTTGTTGTTCTGTCTGCGGCTCAAAGCTAACTAAAGATAATGCATTACACGTTTTGCCAGCTACTTTTGCTATCAACATTAACGAAAGTCCTTCGCGCTGGATGGAAACATCAATCTCCTGCCCAACTGACAGCGTGTCCACGATTTGCTCGATTTGTTGTGGGTAATGGATTGCTTGATCATTTAAGGAGATGATCTTATCACCCACCTTCATTCCGGCTGTCTCTAAAGGACTGAACTTAGCGATTTGTGTTACTATATTCCTCTCCATAGAGATTTGAAATTCACCTAAATCTGGTACGGTATCAAGTTTTGATTCCAGAAAAATTCCGGCGGTCTGCAAAGCTTCTATTATCGGTAATTTTGCTGTACCATAAATGTATAAATCAAAGAACAATGTCAGATCAGCCCCGGTAACAGCAGAAATTGCCCTGAGAATGTCTCCTTCGTAATAACCAGCGCCCTGGTTTCCAAACCATTTGTTCATAAAGAATATCACATCATCCAGGCTTCTTCGATTGTCAGTTAACTCCCTGATTTTCAGATCCAACAGCAGTGCGACCAGGTGACCTTTCGACCTGGTAAAGGCGATTGCTTTTTTATAATCATAGTTGGTGATATGTGAGCTTAACATTGCCAGCGACGGCATTTCATCATTCGATTGGCGGAGAAATCGATTTACTGTTTTTAAGCTGTATTTGATGAAATCCTCTTCGGACCAGCATCCGGCACGTGCCATGCTTAGCGTTCCATAATAATCACTAAAGCCATAGCAGAACCAGAAATTACCAGTACAGGGATTCCGGGTTAAGGCATCCCATTTCAGTGTAATCGGAAAGAATCGATTCCCATTCCATACATGAAAAAAATTACTGGAAATTTCCCTGGCAATATCATCCAGGTTTTCTGTAATCGAATTGTATGTTAGATAATAGATCGATGTATTTTGATAGGCTTTTGAAAGGATTTGTCTTTGCCCGGGAAAAAGTTTGAAAATAAAAAGATAACGATCAAAAGGGGCATCATTGAATAATTTGGTTTGATAGTAAGCAACTTTTGCAGCGATGGAACTCAATTTTCCAACTGCTGCTGTATGTCTGCCATCGACGATGATATAACAGGTTCGATTATTAATTTTGAAATAAATCTCCTCAAACCGAGCCATATAAAGTGGGTGTTTAACCAGTTGCTCGTAATTATCGACATGATATTGAAAGATTTTATTATTCGATTTTAAACCGGTTGCTAATTTCCAGCGATTAGGGACACGAATCGTCAGGTTTAGGGGGGAGTTTTTCAGTTCACGAATATATAAAAAGACACTGCCACAATCGACCCGGGCGAATTTCCGGCTCAGACGTTCCCCCAGGATTTGATCTTTTCGGTTGCTGACTTTATATGAAATGTTGACGATATCATTGTCTTTTGCATCGATAATCCAGGTATTGGAATTTACCTGGTTAAACGATATCCGATCACCAAATCGATCGGATACTTCAAATTTTGAAATTCCATTTCCATGCTGATGGTTCAAAGCAAGCCAGGGATCGATATCAGGAATAGAACATAGTAATCTTTCAAGTTTATTATTAAGTATTGATATATTAACATTAAACGCATCCCAGCTTTGTTCATCAATTTCTAGATAGTATCTCAGGCTCTGTTGAGAAAAAGCAGAATGATATCTGAAAAAAATCAAAATAAAAATCGCTATTGTATAAAACAGCAATTTTCGATAAACGATCTTTGAAATAGATTTATTTTTCCTCATACCAGCCTCCTTGTTTCGTAGGGAGTAGCGTGTGGGGTGTAGCGCGTAGGGCGTGATGCGTAGAGCGAAACGCCCGACGTCTTACTTCCTATGAAAACAGAATTACAATCCATACATTTGAATAATTTCTTGTTTATTCTTATCAAGAATATTGTGTTTCTTAGCTACCTTAACGAAGGCATCAAGCGCTTTGTCGAGATGTTCCTTTTCATGAGCAGCGGAGATTTGGGTTCTGATCCTCGCCTGACCTCTGGGAACAACTGGAAAGCTAAATCCAATCACATAGATGCCCTGGTTCAAAAGGTCTCTTGCCATATCCTGGGCCAATTTGGCATTGTAAAGCATAATTGGCACGATTGGAGTCACACCAGCTTTAATATCAAAACCGGCTGCGGTCATTTTTTCTCTAAAATAGCGGGTATTTTCTTCTAATTTATCTCGTAATGCGGTTGTATTGGCTAACTCATCCAGAATTGCCAGTGTCGCACCGACGATCATCGGAGCCAGGGCATTCGAGAAAAGATAGGGTCGGCTCCGCTGACGCAGCATGGTAATTATTTCTGTTCGTCCACTGGTGCAGCCGCCTGATGCGCCGCCTAATGCTTTACCAAATGTAGTGGTAATCAAATCAACCCGTCCCTTAACATTACAATGCTCGATAGTTCCACGACCGGTTTTGCCAATGAAACCTGTTGCATGACTATCATCAACCATTACCAATGAATCATATTTCTCTGCCAGATCACAAACCTGGTCTAATTTTGCCATATCCCCATCCATTGAAAACACTCCATCCGTGGCAATAATTTTATAACGAACAGAAGAAACCGCCTTGAGTTTTTCCTCCAGGTCATTCATATTACCATGCTTAAATCTTAATCTTTGCGCTTTACAGAGGCGAACACCATCTATAATTGAAGCATGATTTAATTCATCACTAATAATGGCATCATTTTCATTAAATAGCGCTTCGAATAAGCCTCCATTGGCGTCGAAACAGGAGGTGTACAAAAGTGTATCATCTGTCATCAGAAATTCGGATATTTTATGCTCCAATTCTCGATGAATATCTTGTGTACCGCAGATGAATCTCACCGAGCTCATTCCATAACCTCGTTGATCTAACATTTTCATCGCGGTATCTAACATTTTTTTGTTATTTGAGAGTCCCAGGTAATTGTTGGCACAAAAATTTAAAACTTTTTTCCCATCTTTTAAAGCTATTTCAGCTCCCTGGGGACTGGCGATGATACGCTCGTCTTTGTACAATCCTTCATTTTGTATTTTTCCAAGTTGTTGCTGGAGATCATCCTTTATTTTTCCGTACATAATTTTCTCCGTTTTTTTGGGATTGTTTTCTATTTAAATTAGTGAATTATTATCCGTTGTGTTGGGGAGCAATTCCCAAAAGTTGGTAAAAACCGTTGAAACGGTTTTAGTGACTTTATTTGTTACTACAAACACCATGATGAATCATGGTGTTAATTCAAAAAAACATTGAATAAACACCACAATTTATTGTGGTGTTAACTTGTTAATAAAAAACAAGTAACTGCTTCAGCAGTTTTGCAATAGTGATATTACATTCACCAACATACCAACTTTTCGGATTTGCACCCGTTGTGTTGTTCTAAAATTACAACTGCAACTCCATGATGCTTCGTATGTGACAATGACAAACTCAACCCAGTAATGCCCAATTTTTGTAGCTTTTCATGACACTTGCCATGGGTCATCATGGTGGGTTTGCCCTGTTTATTATTAATAATTTCGATTTGATGCCACGTCATTCCCACTCTCAAGCCAGTACCGATTGCTTTTAAAAATGCTTCTTTTGCTGCAAATCGAACTGCGAAATGTTGATAAGAATTGAACTTAGTCTGGCAATACTTTATTTCATTTTCGGTAAATAAACGATTGAGAAACCTATCTCCAAATTTTTCTATGGACCTTTTTAATCGATCCACTTCAACCAAATCTATGCCAATTCCAATAATCATTTTTTTTCATATTTTAAAATTTCATTCATCAAGCCAATTTAAAATAATCTTTCCTGAATTACCAGAAAGCATCACTTCAAACGCTTTTTTAAATTCGGTATAATGAAACTGATGGGTGATGACCGGACTTAAATCAAGACCGGTTTGAATCATCGATTGCATTAAATACCAGGTCTCAAACATTTCGCGACCATAAATTCCTTTTATCGTAAGCATGTTAAAAATCACTTTGTTCCAATCGATGGCTAAATCAGTGGTGGGTATCCCTAGTAATGCGATTTTTCCCCCGGAACACATATTGGATATCATGTCCTGAAAGGCTTTCCCATTTCCTGACATTTCAAGTCCAATATCGAATCCTTCCTTCATTCCCAATTCTTTTTGTACATCAGCGACTCTTTTTTCCTCAATATTCAAAGCAACCGTAGCCCCCATTTTTTTTGCGAGTTCGAGTCGATAGGGAATTTTATCTGTTGTAACAATATATCTTGCACCAGCATGTTTTGCAATTGCAGTCGCCATGATCCCTATAGGCCCGGCACCAGTTATTAATACATCCTCTCCTAACAGCTTAAAACTTAATGCTGTATGGGTGGCATTACCAAAAGGATCAAAGATACTTAATATATCTGGAGGGATATTCGGATCAGCCAGCCAGACATTGGACAATGGAATACTGAGGTATTCGGCAAATGCACCGGGACGATTCACTCCTACTCCTTTGGGTGCTTTACATAGATGACGACGTCCCGCAAGACAGTTGCGGCATCTGCCACATACGATGTGTCCTTCACCAGAAACTAAGGCTCCGATTTCAATATCAGAAACATTTTCACCAACAGCAGCAACCGTTCCAACAAATTCATGCCCAACAGTCATCGGGATAGGTATCGTTTTTTGTGCCCAGGCATCCCAATTCCAGATATGTATATCTGTGCCACAAATTGAGGTCTTGTGAATTTTAATAAGAACATCGTTTATTCCGATCTCAGGATTAGCCACTTCCTCCAACCACAGACCTGGTTTTGGGATTTTTTTTACTAGTGCTTTCATTATTTTTCTCCGCTTAATCTAAAACTAACCCATCACTGCAAAAATACGAGTTTCTTTTCTATCTTAAAGTCCTCAACCTTTAATTGATAAACATAAATTCCTGAGCTGACCAACTCTCCAAATTCATTTTTTCCATCCCAATGAACATTATAAAAACCAGCAGCCTGTTTTTGATTGACCAGCGTATTAACTCGTTGTCCTATCAGATTGAATATCGCAAGCTCGACTTCCCGATCTGTTCGCCCGACAATTTGATAGTTAATTGTTGTTAATGAATTAAAGGGATTGGGATAATTCTGATAGAGCATAAATGAGTGGGGAGCTTCAGCCAGAATTTTATGTTCAACCTTAGTTAAATCATCAATACCACCGGCAGCATGATAGCGATCGGCAAACTCCTGCAGATACTGATTCGCTATAATGGCATCATGAATGATCAGGGTATTTTCATCATTGCTCGTTTCGGCACTTGTGGA
>CBFDBN010000202.1:0-7125 GCA_965603055.1 uncultured bacterium
TGGAAGGAAAAGAATACCCGGTTTATCGTGTTATAGATGGGAAAAAGTAACTTTAAATGGACAGGATAGTCTGTTTTACGAGCATTGTGCGTTACACCCTCCGCGTCATGAGTTGCATTAATCCGCTTATGCTCAGGAAATCAATTGCTCGTTGGCTGAAGAATAAAGAATTTTCAGCGGAATGGATTTAGAATTTTTTGTGCAAAAGGAATGTTTGATTCTATTGAATCGGGGTGGAATTTAATTTTCAAGTCCTAATGCAATTTTCAATCGTTTATTTATCTCTTTAATTAATTTGTCATCCAACTCTCCCAACACACGAATGACAAGTGATTTATGAAGTAATGCTAATTTGTGTGTTCTAAAGATAGATCGGAATTTTAAACCAGCTTGTGAAAATGATGAATGAGTTCTCTCTAAAATAAAATCTGTCTCGAGCAACTCATCGGGTATTGAAGAGGAAATGAAAAGACAAAGTACATCGTCAATCTTATTTAATAATTCTTCAGGTGTCAACACTACTGCTGGACGTACCTTAAAACTCGTTAAATCTGTAAATGGATAGCGAATTAGAACAATGCTCCCTCGTTTTACTATTTTTTCGGCCATTGAACCTCATCTCCATCCTTTATAGTATATAAATCTTCAAATTCTGAATCCAACCAATCGAAGCTCCCAGAGTTTTCAACAAGCTTCATTAATTCATCAGTTGAAATATCGTCAGTAAGCAATTGTCGCTTCCGAAGTTTTCTTCTGGCTAAGAGAAAAATAACAAATGACTCAACCTCTTGCTGTTCTTGTGGAGTCATTTTCTCACATAACTGTATAATTTTTTTAGTCATATCAGTGTTCCTATATATTATTTAACAAATTTTTATGCATCTGTATTTATATGGAATTGATTTGTGATTCGCTTTTTCATTAGAATATTTTTGCTTGAAGTTAATTTTTCGGAATTTTTTCTTTATCGTCTAAAAATTTCAACATTTGTACCAATTGATTTTTGTTTAATTCATTAAAATCAAAATAAATTTTTTCATTCAAAATAAATCTTATATTGAATCCCTCCTGTTTTAATCTTGCAATATTCAGACCATAATAATTTGTCATATTTTTATCATCTATATTGCCAAAAATATAAATATTTAATTGTCTTATTTCATTAGTAATTTTAGGCTTTGATTCCCCATACAACAATATATTAAGTAATCCCATCCCACTAAAAATTTCAGGATTATTTAGACATAATTCATTAGCAATTTTAGCACTTTTTTTATAGCCTATAATATAGACACGACGAGGATCAAAAGAAACATCTTTATGAATATAATCTATGCATTTTAAAATTGATTGATAAGCATTTCTTCCCCAAACAAAGCCTTTACCATCAGTGGATAATCCTTCTCCTTGTGGTGTAAGTAATATATATCCAATAGAAGCTGTGACGGGTTTCCAAAAATTATGAACTGATTCAGCTTTATTACCATTTTCGTGTAAGATAATAACTAAAGGAAATTTCCCTTCTGAAATGTAATTGTTCGGAATCGATAACAAAAAATTCAATACCTTACGATATCCATCGTGACCTAAATATCTCATTTGACCAGTAGTAATTAAACCAGGCTTTAATTGTATTTTATTATTCTCACAATTACTCACTATGAAGAAAATAGATAAAAATATTAAAATGTTTTTAGTGTTTTCTATCTTCATAGCTTATGCTTTTCTGTTAAAATTGATCCTTGTGGGATTCAAGACGTTAGCAACTGAAACCGCTACCGAAACGCTTCAATTCCTGTCGACAAATCCATCACTACAGTAAAGTAGAACGAAGCGGTCTCAGATAGTATCGAATCCTGGTCGTTGAAAAGATCGAGCATTGGGAAAGGTTTTTTCTATCTTTTTTCGTAACCGATCCAGGTGGAGAAGGATGTCCAGAATTTCATCGGATTGCTCGGGAAAATGTTCATTCAATCGCGCCCAGGCTGCAATTGATCGATCCATACCGATTAGAGCAACTTTTGCAGAGCCGTTTGAGTCATTCTGGATTTCGTCGTCAAATTCTTCATCAATTTCAGGATTGGTTAGCGCACGTATGATTTTAATATAGATTTGATGCTGATACCAGGCAATAACCTCTGTGGCATCCACAATACTTTTTGCTTCACCATACAATTTTTTTTGCTCTAACCCGATCGACAGCTCGGTTTTTAAATCGTTTTCTCGTTGTTTGAAAACATGTTTGTTTGATTCATACCACGATTCAGCCATATCAGCATACTGGTTAGCTGCTTGAGATAGCTCATGCGAGGCAGCCGCTTCTCTCGATCGTTCATGTTCCCGGCTAATTTCTTCTGAATCAAAATCATTCAGGTCGATTCCCTGTTCTTCTGCCATTTCTTCCAACAAATCCAGCGCCAGTTTCAAGCTTTCTTCCATCTTTTTCCAGAAACCCTCACTTTTAATATCATGACTGGCTGGATCGCCCCGTTCTTCCTCTCCCATCGCATAATTCAAACAACGAGCGGTAAATGGGCAGCGTTCACACCAGCGGTCACAGTAATTGTAAATCCCAGGTATATGCTTGGGATTTTGAGCGAGTGTTTTTAGTTCTTCTTGTTTCATGTATCAATGTTAATAAAACTTTAACAAAATGTCAAGAAAAAATTTCGCTTTTTTTTTAATAAAAAATTTTAAAAATCAAATTAAACCTTGACATTTATAATAAAAAATATTATTTTTGAAAAATTCTAAATTGGAAAGTTATTGATGTCGGTATTACTATGAATTTGATTATCATTAAAAATATTAATCGAAATAGAATTATCGGGATAATTACCATCATTATACAAATCCCTCACCTGGCGGAGGGACCTTGAGATGTTTTGAAGTACTTTGACTAAAGAAATAACTAAACCCACTGCCAGGTAGCGAATTGACAGTGGGTTTTTTGTTAGTAATGTGAAAATCGAAGCACTAATATCGCAGAACCAAATTCAAATATCCAATATCGAGTAATGAATATTGAATGGCGAATGATGAATTAAAGTAAGGACAAACCAATGCTAAAAAAAGTAAATACCCGGGCTGATTTCGTAACCATCGAAAAAAATATCTTAGATTTCTGGAAGCAGCATAAATCATTTGAAAAATTGGTTGAGAAAAATAAAGGTAAGCCCCGCTGGTCATTTCTGGATGGCCCAATTACAGCAAATAACCCAATGGGCGTTCACCATGCCTGGGGCAGGGCTTACAAAGATATCTTTCAGCGTTTCCATGCCATGACCGGGCATGAGCTTCGTTACCAGAATGGTTTCGATTGCCAGGGATTGTGGGTAGAAGTGGAAGTTGAAAAACAACTGGGTATTAAATCCAAAACTGATATTGAGGAGCTTGGTATTGAAAACTTTGTAAACGCATGCAAGGAGCGGGTGAAGAAATATTCTCGGGTTCAAACCGATCAGTCGGTTCGTCTTGGCTATTGGATGGACTGGGACAATTCCTATTTTACCATGGCTGATATCAATAATTATACAATCTGGCTGTTTCTAAAAAAGTGTTATGATCATGGCTGGATTTATAAAGGACACGATGTGATGCCCTGGTGTATCGACTGTGGCGCTGCTATGTCCCAGCATGAGATTGCGACCGAGGGATACAAAGAAATGCAGCATCAGAGTATTTACGTACTGTTTCCGTTAGTTGGTCGGGAAAATGAAAGTTTGTTAGTGTGGACGACAACTCCATGGACATTGCCCGCCAACGTCGGTGCAGCAGTACATCCAGAGTTCACTTATGTGAAAGTAAAGCAGGGAGAACAGGTTTATTACCTGGTTCGGGATCGCCTTCTCGATGTCGTTGCATCTAAAGGAAATTATGAAGTTTTAGAAGAAGTGCCAGGATCTGCATTGGCTGGATTGGAATTTCGTTCCCCGTTTGAGGAATTACCGGCTCAAAAAGGTGTGAAGCATCCGGTATTGGTATGGGATGAAGTCAGTGCTGAGGATGGAACCGGAATTGTTCACATTGCCCCGGGCTGTGGAAAAGAAGACTTTGCCCTGGGACAGGAACAGGGAATGGCTGCCATTGCGCCATTGGATCAATTTGGTACTTTTATCGAAGGCTTTGACTGGCTGTCAGGACAAAATGTAATGGATGTGGCAAAGCCGATCATCAAAAATTTAAAAGAAAAAAATATCTTATACAAAAAGGAAACGATCACCCACCGCTATCCAGTCTGCTGGCGTCATGGCTCGGAATTGGTGTTCCGGTTGGTGGACGAATGGTTCATCAAAATGGATGATTTGCGTCACGATATCATGGAAGTCACCAAAAAAATCCGATGGATGCCTGATTACGGTGAACAGTTGGAATTGGATTGGCTCAAAAATATGAGTGACTGGATGATCTCCAAAAAGCGCTACTGGGGATTGGCATTGCCAATTTATGAATGCCAGGAATGTGGTCATTTTGAAGTGATCGGCGGGATTGAAGAATTGAAAAAACGGGCAGTTGAAGGTTGGGACAAATTTGAAGGACATTCACCTCATCGCCCCTGGATCGACCATGTAAAAATTGAATGTCAAAAATGTGGGACAAAGGTTCCTCGTATCAAAGATGTCGGCAATCCCTGGTTGGATGCAGGAATTGTGCCGTACTCTACAATGGGTTATCTTGAAGATCGTTCCTATTGGGAGAAGTGGTTTCCGGCGGATTTTATCACTGAATGTTTTCCGGGACAATTCCGTAACTGGTTTTATGCCATTTTAGCTATGAGCACAGTGATGGAAAATCGTGAGCCTTTTAAAACCGTTCTGGGGCACGCCCTGGTTCGTGATGAAAAAGGTGAGGAGATGCACAAAAGCCAGGGCAATGCCATCTGGTTTGACAATGCCGCCGAAAAGATGGGCGTGGATACCATGCGGTGGATGTTTGCCGAGCATAATCCATTTAATAATATAAATTTCGGGTACGGACCCGCTAAAGAAATCCGAAAGCATTTGTTAACGCTCTGGAATACTTACGCCTTTTGGACCAATTACGCCATTCTCGATGACATTAATCCTGCGACATTAAAAGTGAATCCCGGCGACTTCACTGAGATCGATCGCTGGGTATTGGCTAAGTTGCAGCAACTCATCGAAAATGCCCTTGAATATTATGAAGATTACAATATTCTGACATTTATGAAAAAGGCAGAAGAATTTATTGATGATCTTTCCAATTGGTATGTCCGCCGCAATCGCCGTCGCTTCTGGAAAAGTGAAAAGGATAATGATAAAAAGGTGGCTTATTTCACGCTGCATAAAGTGCTGGTGACGTTGATCAAATTGTTAGCGCCAGTGATTCCTTTTTTAACCGAAGAGTTGTATCAAAATTTAGTCGTTGCCAGCGATCCTTTGGCGCCTGAATCGGTTCATCATTGTGATTTTCCCCGGGTTGAGGAACAATTTGTGGATGAACAATTAGTAAAAGATGTGGATCTGGTGATCAGTATCGTGAAATCGGGCAGATCGCTGCGGAACCAGGGTAACATTAAGGTTCGACAACCATTGTCAGAGTTAGTCGTTCGCCCCAATGGCTCGATGAATGTAGATTCATTGAAAAAATACGAACAGCATATCAAAGAGGAACTGAATGTTAAGAATTTAACATTTACCAGTGATGATTCGAAATTAGTCGAATATGAATTGAATATTGATTTCAAATTATTGGGTCCCAAATACGGCAAAGGTTTACCACAAATTCAAAAATCATTGGCAGCAATGCCAGTGAAACAAGTTGTCAAGAAAGTTCAAGCACAACACGGCATCGAGCTTTTCTTTGATGGTCGAACTGTGGTTTTAAATCCAGAGGAGATCATTATCGAAACAAAATCCAGGGAAAATTATTTAGTGCAGGAAAGTGATGGCATGTTGCTCGGGCTGAATACTTATTTGACCGACGAGCTGCTTTCCGAAGGCATGGCTCGAGATTTAGTGCGACATATTCAGGAACTCCGTAAAGAAGCGGATTTTGAAATGAATGATCGGATCCATCTCTATTATGAAGGCTCTGAAAAAATCAATCAAGCTTTTACCGAACATGCGGATTATATTAAGGCTGAGACGCTTTCATTGGCTATTAACGATAGCGTAGTTGAGGATGTGTTTGCTAAAGAAGTTAAGTTGAGTGGGGAGAAGGTGAAGCTTGGGGTGAAGTTAGAGAATGAGGTAATTGGGTAAATAGTTCCCATTTATGATATCAATTTGGTTTCAAAATTTTTTTCGGACCCAATGCGGTAATCCAATAATTACGAGTGATTAGAGTTACTGACCGGTCGCTTAATTTATTGATTTTCTGTATTTGTTTCAGCGTTAAGCGACCGGTCAGTCCCCCTGTATCTGAGCGCTTACCCAATACTTTAAAAAATCCTTGCTTTTTAATCCTTTTTTTTCTATGTTACCTCTATTCCTTATGATTTTTCCCACGTATTCAAATCTTATCTGAATCTCGTTTTGAAAGTACAGAGGAGAACGCCCTATGAACAATAATCCCGACAAACAAAATAAGAAGAAAAAAACGAAAGGCTTTCTCAATCCAAAAATTGTTCGGGCTGTAACATTTTATATCATCAGCGCCTGCATTATCTTTAGCGTTGCTGTCTGTATTCTTGCTATCTGGGATTATGCCAAAACCGATGTCTTCTGGAGAATGATTGCCACACTCGGCGTAATTGCAATCGGAAGTGCGGTTTTTGCGTTTGTGAATGGGATATTTGGGATTGAGGAAGATTAGTCACTAAAACCGTAAGGTGTAGAGCGTGACGCGTAGGGCGCAACGGAAATTTTGTGCGCCCTACGCTCTACGCCTTACTCTCAACGCTTTTTAATTGGATTCCAGCATGTATACCAGAGCGATTGTTCGAACACCCTGCAAAAATATTGTAAATGGCTTAACCACAGCAAAACTGGGTAAGCCTGATTTTGAAAAAGCGATAGAACAACATTTAAAATACGTTGAAGCTTTGAAAGAATGTGGTCTTAAAGTTTTTATTCTTGAACCTGATGAAAATTATCCCGATTCAACTTTTGTGGAAGATACCGCTCTTTTAACGCCTCATTGTGCCATTATTTGCAATCCTGG
>CBFDBN010000203.1:0-7099 GCA_965603055.1 uncultured bacterium
AAAAATGGTGCGAAAATCGTTGCATTGGATACAGAATGGGAAAATATCGCCAGCACTTATTCCGATACCGATATCCCGATTCACACCACACCGGCTAACCTGGCATACATTATTTACACATCAGGATCGACCGGTAAACCAAAAGGAACCGTGTTGGGACATCGAGGCTTGAGCAATTTAGCGCGGGCACAGCGGCAAGCTTTTGACATTCAACTGGGAACAAAAATTTTACAATTCTCATCATTGAGTTTCGATGCCGCGGTTTGGGAAACGGTAATGGCATTGTTAAACCACGCCACATTATGCCTGGCGCCGCGTGAGCAACTGGCATCCGGCCAGGGTCTGGTTGCAGTGATGCGTGATCAGAATATTAATACCGTGACGCTCCCGCCGTCGGTGGTCGCTGTAATGCCTGAAGAATCGCTGCCTGACTTAAAGGTCATGGTTACAGCCGGCGAAAAATGTACGGCTGAGATCGTTTCAAAATGGGGGAAAGAACGAAAATTTTTCAATGCTTATGGACCAACTGAGACTACTGTTTGCGCATCCATGTTGCATGTCACCAGCCATTATCGACAGGGTCCGCCGATTGGGACGCCAATCAATAATTTCCAGCTTTATATTTTGGATGCCAATTGGCAGCCGGTACCAATTGGTGTTGCCGGTGAATTATGCGTCGGTGGTGTGGGCCTGGCGCGAGGCTATTTAAAGCGACCTGATTTGACGGCTGATAGTTTTATTCCGAATCCATTTGGCAAAGAACCTGGAAAAAGGCTCTATCGAACTGGCGACCTGGTTCGGTATTTACCGGATGGTAATGTCGAATTCCTGGGGAGAATCGATCACCAGGTTAAAGTGCGCGGATTCAGGATTGAATTGGGTGAAATCGAAGCTGTGCTCGGAGAACATGAAAATGTTTTAGATGTTATCGTGCTGGTGCGCGAGGATGTCCCGGGAGATAAACGATTGGTCGCGTACCTGGTCGCTGAACCGGAATCTGATGTGAAAGTCGTGGAGCTGCGTAATTATCTTCGCGGGCGCCTGCCCGATTATATGGTTCCGTCATTCTTTTTTATTCTTGATGAATTTCCATTAACCCCCAACGGGAAAGTGGATCGGAAAGCATTACCCGCGCCAGATCAGTCTCGACCGGAACTGGAAAGCGAATACGTGGAACCGCGCACCGATAATGAAAAGAAATTAGCAGCGATTTGTGCCGAACTGCTCAACCTGGAAAAAGTCGGCATTTACGATAGTTTTTTTGACCTGGGTGGACATTCGCTTTTAGCAACCCAATTCATCTCTCGACTTCGCGATGCTTTTGAGGTTGAATTGCCATTACGGGTCATCTTTGAGAAACCAACGATCGCTGAATTAGTCGAAGAAATCGAGCAAAGAAAAATTATGGGCGAAACCCAGCAACAAGCACCGACTATTAAGCGAGTATCGAGAGAAGCACATCGGGTGAGTCTTACGGAAATTGATCAACAAAATTAAGTTTAAAATTCAAAAAAACAAATCCTAAAATACAAATAAAATTCAATTTTTAATTATCAAATTCCAAACATATTACAGTACAGTATCCAACGCGCTGCGTTTCGAACTTTGGGCATTCTTGTTTGAAATTTATTTGGTATTTGGAGTTTAGGTGCAGGAATTTAAAAAAGAGGGATAAAAGCAAGCACTGTGAGAATTAAAAAATGTCAGATGTAATTCAAAATATAGAAGAGCAGGATGTTTATGTATTTCCAACATCTTACGCTCAGCAGCGGTTATGGTTCCTTGACCAGTTTGAACCGAATAGTCCGTTTTACAATATTCCTTCGGCGGTTCGGTTCAGGGGACCATTAAATCGTGATGCGCTGGAATATGCGATTAATGAAGTGATCCGGCGACACGAAACGCTGAGAACAACTTTTGCCAAAGCAGAAGGCAAACCTGTTCAGGTCATACATCCATTTTCACCCATGACTATTCCGCAAGACGATTTGAGCCATCTTCCCGAGGATCAAAGAGAAGCTGAAGCATTGCGGCTGGCAACGCTTGAAGCCAGGCAGCCATTCAACCTGTCAAAAGGTCCCCTGGTTCGCGTAACATTACTGAGACTGGATGATCAGGAGCATATTGTGTTGTTTAATATGCACCATATTATTTCTGATGGCTGGTCTATCGGTGTCCTCATTCAAGAGATAGCCATACTTTATGATGCATTTTTAAAGGGGAAGTCCTCGCCACTTCCTGAATTACCTATTCAATATGCAGATTTTGCTGTATGGCAGCAGGAATGGTTGACAGGCGAAGTTCTTGACGCACAACTGGATTATTGGAAAGATCAACTGAATGGAAAATACGGTAAGCTTCAGGTGCTGGAATTACCAACGGATAGACCCCGACCGGCAATTCAAACCTCAAATGGTGATACAGTCGATGTGTTGATGCCGAGAAAGTTGGGAGACGAACTCAAAGCGTTAAGCAGTAGCGAAGGCGCAACATTTTTTATGACACTTGTGGCAGCATTTCAAGTTCTGCTCAATCGATACACCGGGCAGGAGGATATTTCCATTGGTTCGCCAATCGCTAACCGGACTCGCGGAGAGATTGAAAATTTAATCGGCTTTTTTGTGAATACACTGATTTTGCGCACCGACCTTTCAGCGGATCCAACTTTCTGTCAGTTATTAAAAAAAGTCAAGGAAATTACATTAGAGGCTTATGCTAACCAGGACATTCCTTTTGAGCGACTCGTTGAGTTGGTTCAACCTGAACGCAATATGAGCCATTCACCACTGTTCCAGGTTATGTTTATCCTGCAAAATAACCCGATGAATGGGGAGACGGAGCTCCCTGGTGTTAGACTGAGTACATTGAACATCAATGCCGGCACGTCCACTTTCGATTTAACCCTGATGGTAGCCGAACAGGTTAATGGATTGAACATTTCGGTTGAATACAATACCGACCTGTTTGATAATTCAACCATCGAACGGATGCTGAAACATTTTCAGGTTTTATTAGAAGAAATTGTTGCCAATCCTGGTGAACGAATCTCAATGCTTCCAATTCTGACGACAGAAGAAAAGAGCAAGGTTCTGGTTGACTGGAACGATTATGCTGCCGAATATCCCAAACGATTATGTATCCATCAATTGTTCGAAGCCCAGGTAGAATTTACTCCTGATGCGATTGCCGTCGCTTTTGATGGTCAATATTTAACCTATAGCGAACTCAATGAACGTGCCAACCAACTGGCTCACTACTTGCGAAAACGCGGTATTAAGCCGGAAACTCTGGTGGGAATTTGTGCAGATAAATCCCTTGAATTAATTGTAGGCGTCATGGGTACAGTTAAGGCCGGCGGCGCTTATGTCCCAATAGATCCAACTTATCCCCCGGAACGAATTTCACACATGCTTGAGGATGCAAATGTATCGGTTCTTTTAACGCAGGAACGGATTGTTGAAAATTTACCAGCGCATACTGCCGAAATCATAAGCCTGGACTCGGATTGGGATAAAATTTCTCAAGAAACCACTACAACTCCCGCAATCAATGTTACCCCCAATAGTTTGGTTTACGTAATTTACACCTCAGGATCAACGGGTAAGTCAAAGGGCGTGATGGTCATGCACAAAACACTGGTCAATCAATACAAAGCCTGGGAAGAAACATTTAGACTTCGCACCGAAGTGACCAGTCATCTTCAGATGGCAAGCTTTTCGTTTGATGTCTTTTCTGGTGATTTTGTGCGCGCGCTGTGTTCTGGTGGAAAGCTGGTGCTGGTGCCACGTGACCTGTTATTGGAAGCGGGTAAACTCTACCAGTTGATGACCCGGGAAAAGGTTAATATTGCTGAGTTCGTCCCTGCGGTGCTCCGCAACTTAATTCAGCATCTCGATGAGACCGGGCAAAATCTTGAGTTCATGCGTGTATTAATTGCCGGATCAGACATCTGGTATGTGGGCGAGTATAAGAAATTTTTGAAATTTTGCGGTCCCAACACGCGGCTCTTAAATACTTTTGGTTTGACTGAGGCGACAATTGACAGCACCTATTTTGAACGGCTGGACTTGAGTCTGTCGCTGGAGAGATTGGTTCCAATTGGCATTCCTTTTAATAATACACAGATATACATTCTCGATTTCAATGCCCAACCGGTACCCATTGGTGTGCCGGGTGAGCTTTGTGTCGGTGGTGCAGGATTAGCCAAAGGTTACCTGAATCGCGCCGACCTGACCGCAGACAAATTTATTCCAAATCCATTCAGTGAAATTCCGGGAGATCGGCTTTATCGCACCGGTGATCGTGCCCGATTCCTCGGTGACGGCAATATTGAATTCCTGGGACGAATCGATAACCAGGTGAAAATACGCGGTTTCCGAATTGAACTGGGTGAAATCGAAAGCGCATTAGGAAAGCACGATAATGTTAAAGAAGTAGCCGTCGCGGCACGGGAGGATAAACCCGGCAGCAAGCAATTAGTAGCTTATATTGTTACAAGCAACGGTGTTAAACCCACGGCAGGAGATTTCCATAATTTTTTAAAAGAAGATTTGCCGGATTACATGGTGCCGTCGTATTTCGTTTTTCTGGATACGATGCCATTGACGCCCAATGGAAAGATCGATCGACGATCATTACCGGCACCGGATCAGGAATCAGCAGCCGTGTCGGCAAAAGAATATATCGCGCCAAGGACACCGAGCGAAGAAGTGCTGGCTCGAATCTGGTCGCAAATACTGGGAATAGATCGAGTTGGTGTAAATGACAATTTCTTTGAACTGGGCGGACACTCCCTGCTGGCGACACAGGTGATTTCCCGAATTCGAGATGCATTTGATGTAGAATTGCCTTTGCGCAATATATTTGAATTTCCGTTTGTTGAAGAATTGGCAAAAAAAATTGACATCGCGTTGCTCTCCGAACATGGATTGGAAGCACCGCCGATTGAACCCATATCCCGTGATCAGGAATTGCCGTTGTCATTTGCCCAGCAAAGACTGTGGTTTCTCGATCAACTGGAACCGAACAGTCCGTTTTACAATATTCCCGAAGCGCTGCGGTTTTCAGGTCACCTGGATATCCCTGCCCTGGAGCAAGGTCTCAATGAAATTGTGCGTCGTCATGAATCATTGCGCACCACTTTCCGTGCTAAAGCGGGAAGACCATTCCAGGTTATTCATCCTGACATGACAATTCCACTAAAACAGATTGATTTGAGGGGCATCCCCAAAGAAGAACGGGAAAATGAGATTATTAAAATTGCCAGCCAGGAAGCCAGGGAGCCTTTTGACCTTTCAGTCGGTCCATTGCTTCGAGCTGTTCTGGTGCGAGTTGACGCTGATGAATATGTTGTATTTTACACCATGCATCATATTATTGGCGATGACTGGTCTTCAAATGTACTGGTACAGGAAATTGTCATCAGCTATGATGCCTGTTCGCATGGGCGACCCAGTCCGCTGCCCGATCTCACCATTCAATATGCAGATTTTGCTTACTGGCAACAGCAATGGTTACAGGGCGAAGTACTGGAAAAACAACTGAATTACTGGACACAAAAATTGACTGGCGCGCCGCAGCGACTCGAACTCCCAACCGATCGTCCCCGACCGCCGGTTCAGACATTTAATGGTTCTTATCAAACTTTTGAATTTTCTGAGGAATTAACCCTGGCAATAAAAGATTTGAGCAGTAAAGAGGGCGCAACCATTTTTATGACATTGTTGGCAGCCTTCCAGACGCTGCTGTATCGCTATTCCGGTCAGGACGATATTTGTGTCGGCTCGCCGATTGCCAATCGAACCAAGGCAGAGATGGAGAGCATGATCGGGTTCTTTGTCAATACACTGGTATTGCGTACCGATCTTTCAGGCAAGCCCAATTTTAAAGAACTTCTGAAACGTGTCCGTGAAGTTGCGCTGGGAGCTTACGCACACCAGGATTTACCATTCGAAAAATTAGTCGATGCTATTCAACCACAGCGAGATTTAAGCCACACGCCGCTGTTCCAGGTGATGTTTGCCATTCAAAATGCACCCAAACAGGCAGTCGATGTTTCCGGCATGACCATGGCTCCCGTGGAAAGTCATAGCGGTACATCAAAGTTCGATCTGACTTTATTCATGCTGGAAGAAGGCAAAAAGCTGAGCGGTGCGTTGGAGTACAATACCGATCTGTTCGATGATTCCACAATTGTCCGATTGTTGAAGCATTTTGAAATGCTGTTGTTGGGAATAATTGCTGAACCCGAAAAAGCAATTAATGAAATTTCTATCTTAACTGAATCTGAGCAACAGCAAGCGATTGTCGAATGGAATGCAACACAGGTTCAATATCCACAAAACCAGTTCGTTCACCAGTTAATCGAAGCGCAGGTTGAAAAAACACCAGGTTCGGCTGCGGTGGTTTTTGGAGCAGAGCAATTAACTTACCAGGAGTTGAATCAATCAGCGAATCAACTGGCTCATCAGCTTCAAAAACTGGGTGTTACGCCGGAAAACCTGGTTGGAGTTTGCATGGAACGTTCGCTGGAAGTAATGGTAGCAAACCTGGCAGTTTTAAAAGCTGGGGGAGCTTATGTGCCAATTGATCCAACTTATCCGCTTGATCGAATTGCTTACATGCTTGAAGATTCAAATGTATCGGTTTTGCTCACTCAAGAACGGCTAAAATCGATGCTGCCAGATGTTGGAATACCGGTTCTATGCATGGATGCTGACTGGGGCACCATCTCAGGTGAAAGAGACGCGAATCCTGGCATCAACCTGGCTGGTGAAAACCTGGCGTATGTGATTTATACATCCGGTTCAACCGGTAATCCCAAAGGGACATTGATTCCGCACAAGGGTTTGATGAACTACCTGAATTGGTGTTTAAAAACCTATCCCATCGAAGCGGGGAGAGGATCGCTGGTTCATTCGTCATTGGCTTTTGATGCGACGATCACTGGCTTATATGCCCCGCTTCTGGCTGGACGTTCAGTTTACATGATTCCAGAAACAAATGACCTGGAAATTGTAACAACCGTTTTGAAAGCACATAAAAATTTTAGTCTCGTCAAAATCACGCCGGCACATCTGGAAATGATCGGCGAACAACT
>CBFDBN010000204.1:0-7052 GCA_965603055.1 uncultured bacterium
TTGAATGTTGAATTCTGAATAATGAATGATTGTTATATAAATTGAATAGAAGGACATACTATGAAAGCAGCCGCACACATAATTGTAAAAGGTCTGGTCCAGGGCGTTGGCTTCCGCTGGTTTGTCGAGTGGGAAGCGAAACAGCTCGGATTAAACGGATATGTTAAAAATCTCTTTAATCGCGATGTGGAAGTCGAGGTTGAGGGAGAAAGAGGATTAATTGAAGATTTGATCAAACAACTGAGAGTTGGAAATCGCTCATCCCGGGTGACCGATGTCCAGGTTTCCTGGCAGGAATACCGGAATAAATACAGCAATTTTAGAATTACGTTTTAATAGGAGATCGATCCATGGAAGAATTGAAGCAGGTGATACGCAATGTCCCGGATTTTCCCAAACCCGGTATTGGATTTAAAGATATTACGACCCTTATTAAAGATGGTGTTTCATTTCAAAAAGCCATTGATATCATGTCGGATCACTATAATCCGAATGATGTAGATGTTATCGTGGGGATTGAAGCCCGGGGCTTTATTTTTGGCTCGGCACTGGCATATAAATGGGGTAAAGGATTCGTGCCAGTTAGAAAACCGGGAAAATTACCGGCTGAAACGTTAACAGAAGAGTATCAATTAGAATATGGTACCGATTCGATCGAAATTCATGAAGATGCGATTTCAAAAAATCAGCGGGTTTTAATCGTGGATGATTTGTTAGCTACCGGGGGTACTGTGGCTGCCACCTGCCGGTTAGTAGAGAAATTGGGTGGTAAAATTGTGGGGATAGCGTTTTTGATTGAATTATGTTTTCTAAATGGTATTGAGAAATTAACTCAATATGAAACATTTTCAATAATAAAATATGAGCGAGGGTAGAATATGGTAATCAAACAAAACTTATTGACAGTCTCTCTTATTTTCTTAGTGATTTTAGCTGGGTGTGCCACAACATCCGTGACTTAAAAATGAATCTCTAATAAAAGGTTATCCAAGAACCTATGACAACGATTTCGAGCAAGTATTAGCTGCCGCGCGAGAAGCTGTTGTCTTAGCCGATTTATCCATTGATTTGGATGAAAAAATTGATGATAACAACTGGATGATAATCGAAAAAACCGATATGTCCCTTATGAGTTATGGTGAATTAGTCAGGGTTGTTATTGAGAAAACATCGGATGCCAGGATAACAGTGCGTATCATCACTAAACGCAAATTTGCAACTAACGTTACAGCGAAAGGGCATTACTCCAGTGAGATTTTTAATTTTATTGCGATGAAATTAAAACAGTAATTTTTAATTTTCAGATAGAGACAAATTAGTGAATATACTTATTTCGGTTTAAAATGTAACATGTTCTTACCGATTCCATCCTCCTTGGCGGATGGAATCGGTTCTTATTTAGTTACAAATTAAACCTTAACAGGTATAAATAAAAAACCCGATTGTTTATCTGCCAACTGACGGAGAAACATCGGGTATTTTCATTTTCTGATGATAATAGAATTTATAACGGTAGCATAATTTTTAAACCAATCACAAAACCCACTCCACTGAAATCAATCTTTCCCTCTTCTTCATCAACGTCCAACTCATCAGGACTGGAAGTTGTTGGACCATACCAGATCTCCCCGTAGCTGTCTTCTCCATAAACCAGCCATACATCTTCTGTTCCTGATTCATAGCCTCCAGTAAAATCATCCACATAATTACTTTCACCTTCAAAGCCTTTAATACTGGCATATCTCAAAGTCATCCGAAGGTCGAGTGCAAGATTATCAGATATATTAACTCCCAGTCCAAAAACGCCATGAAATCCCAGACCCGTTGCAGATAATTCATTTTTTCCCTCATAATTGCCGCTGTAGTCAATATATCCATACGAATCGTATTCGGTATAGTCTTCGATAACCTCGAATTTCGCCTGAGCAATATATAAAGCAATTCCTCCTCCTAAGTACGGTTGAATGCTGGGAGTCAATGGAAAATTAAGATATCCCATTCCGACAATAGGGATAGCACTGATAGAATGGGTATAAGTGAAATCGCTAATTTCGTAGGCATTTGATTCAGAATTTTCATAGGTCATTTTGCCGCTTAGAAACCCAATACCCAGTCCAAAAGAAATTGTGCCAAACGATAATATTCCTTCTACCTCGCCACCAATACCTAAATTCAAATTGGGTAATTCTGGATCATCATAGTCAATTTCATTTTCATTGACATAATTAACAAAATCATTAAATTGTTTATGGGAAATGTAACTGACATCTCCAACAAAACGCAATCCAATGTAACTTGTTTTCTTTGGTGGCGGTGGAATATAGCTTCTCCTCGTTGACTGTGGTTGAGGTTCCGGACGAGGTGTCGGAGGCGGCGGCGGTTCAGTTTTTTTCTCATCCTTTTTTCCTGAGAGTTGTTCTTCAATAGATTTCGCCAGTCCATCCATTAAATTAAAAATTTCTGAACCAACCCGACCTTGAACTGTCTTGGCGATTAACACTTTGCTTGTCTGGACTTCGATGAGGCGTGCATTTAAACGGATGACATTGCTGATTTCGAGAAAACTTCCAACCATGATAGCGTTGGCGCCCACAGCTTTCCCAATTTCAGCAGCTTCATTTTGATCGACCAGTCCAACCATCCCCAATTTCATCTCTTTGATAGCATCGTCCAATCGACTCCGCTCGACAATGTTAAGATTTCCACTTTCGGCTAATCGAGTGGTCAGCGCTTCAGGAATTGCTTTCTGAAGATAGTCTAATTTTCCATTGTCGGAAGTGTTTTGGAAATCCATAATGGCAATAGAAATTTTTTGCTGACCGGTCTGTGCATAAGAGGAAACGCTAATTAAAAGAATAAAAATAAGGGTACCAAAATTTTTCATATTCTTTCCTCTCAGATTTAGGTTTTAACGTAGAATAGAAATTATCAAATTATATGATTTTTTGCATTCAAAATATAATCAAAAATTCTTGAAAAGTCAATAACTAATTTCCATGCAAATCAGAACCTAATTTTGTTGTGGAAATTCTATTTGTTGCAAATAGTCTATAATTTTTTTGCCATAATCGCTATCAATCTTTTCATTGTGTTCCTGGGCGATTCTTTCTGCATTGGTACGATTGCCACGATAATAACGTTCAAACAGAAAGAGATTCCCGATCAAAGCGTCCTGCAGTCTATGCTCAACCAGGGCATTGATAAAGAAATAAATTGTGATAGAATTCAAGATGAAAGCATTTATTCCATTTCGAATATCACCAACATAAAGCTGACCAGCGCCAGGTATAATAGTAGAAAGCCACTTTGCCAGCTTAGGTGACTTATAATTCAAATTTGAAGCGAACTGGCAAAGAGTATCAATTTCAGTTTTTATGGAGCTTAAGCTATCGCTAAAGAATCGATTAAATGCTTGACCGGCTTCTTCCCATTTGAATCGGTAAGTATAACATACCCCAAGAAAAAAGTAAGCCTTTTTTTTATCGGTAGGATTATCAGAAAAACGAGCGATCCGAAGCAAATCAAACTCTGCTGTATCATAATTACCTCTGGCAATTTGAATAATCGCAATCGCTATTTTTCTATCCTCCCTGGGCACAGGATCAGCGGTCATTGAAATTGATCTCTGTATAGAATCAATTGCCTCAGACCATTTCTTCTGGTTTCGATAACAGATTCCTATTTGATAATAAGCTTCTGGCACGAAATCATGCCCAGGATTAAAAAATATAAATCGTTTATATTCGGTGATGGCATTTTCATAATCTTCGGCTTCAAAAAATTTATTTGCAAGCTCAAGAGAGATATCCTGAGCTTGCAACAATATCGTTTCAAAACCTAAAAAGAAGATAATGAAAATTGATAAAGCCAATCTATACTCAACACGAAGTGATTTTCGAATCTCTATATCGAAAGATGCTTCGGCATTAGCGAATGCCGAAGCATCGGTATCCGAAAACCAATTCGGCTTTAGTATATTTAAGCGAAAATAGTTTAACTCCATATTTATTAATCGTTTAATTTCAATCCTGATATTATAGTTCTAATTTAGCAAGCTCATCGATGAGTGATTTTATATTTTCCCGTACCGCTCCTTCATTCGCTTTTTTCAAGCGTGTGGCTCCGACGAAGGCATCCCCGACAGTTGCAGTATATTTAGAAATAATGTCTTTTGTCCAGATTTGGGTGCCATCAGCACCATTTTTTAAAATGTATCTTACGAGTAAAGTTGCTGTCATGTTGAATCCTAAAATAGGCTGATCTTGTGAATGAATCTCTGGTGTTAGGACAAGGTCTGGTTGATCAGTGGGATTAATTTTGGTAAATAGATTTGAGTTTGTTAATGCCTGGATAACCGCCTCCATAAACGACGCATTGTCAATTCGAGATCCCTTGATTATCGGATCTGATTCTTCACCCCCATAAACCATTGAAACCTTTAATGTTTTGTCCTTGTTGACAAACGTAGAGCTATCCACGACTGGAACCATGTTCATCACTTTTGGAGCAGAAGCACAACCAGCCAGCAAGGTAATTAACACGATCGATAAAACAAGTCTTGAAGCTTTCATTTTTAATTCCTCCAATTTAAGTAAATTGTTAGTCAATATCATTAAGATAAGGGGATTTTCACCGATGCCATCGGCGCGAACAATGGCATCGGCAGGCTTAACTTAAGGACATTGAATTGTTAGTACCATGTAAAATTAATATTAATTTTTTGGATAAAGTTATTTTCTGTCCGCTCATTAATTAGCTTAACTGCGACAACTGAGCCGTAGATATTTCCAAGGTAGAAGATAGTACCCATCGGTCCATAAATCCAGCCTTTTACAGAACGAAACCCATCTTTGTGAAAGCCCTCATAAGCCTGCCAAAAGGTAACACCAACCAGGATGAGCGAATAGAATCCATCAGAAAACCTGCCAGCGTACATTTTCCCTGAGCCGGGTATGATCGCAGAAAGAAGCCCTGCCAGCAATTTATTCTTGCGAGGCAGTTTTGTCCCCTGCGTTGCATATTTGTTAAGCTCCCCTGTGAATGGATCGATATCGCCATCCTGCTGGTTTTGCATCAAAGCGGAAAAATGATCCGACGCAGTTTGCCATCTCTTTTGATACAGGTAATTAATTCCCAGTAATTGATTCATTTTCAATTGTGCTAATCCAGGGGAAAGGGCAAGATTGTTATTTCTTATATATTCGATGGACTTTTCGTATTCTTCCTGTGCGAAATATGTATAAGCAATTTGATAATGTGCTCGGTCAAAGAAATTGTTTTTTGCAGCACTATTTATTACTTTCTGATAATATCTAACAGCACTTGTGGGGTGATGCCCTAATTGAAAACAAAGTCCAATTTTATACAGAAGGCTATCGTGATTCATAGAAGAATCGAAAGAAAAAAGATAGCGCTGAAACTCGCCAGCTGCCCTGGTATAATCCCCATTTTGATAAAGATGTTCTGCAAACCGGTAAATATTTTCGGGGGAATAATATTTAACCTGACACCAACCATTTGACCAGCCATAATGAACAATGATGATAAATATTATCAGCGTTAAATTTTGTCTACTCATTTTAGCTTGATCTCCAAAAAGTATGGTTCTATCGAATCAGATAATTTTCCTGTTTGGGGATGAATGTGATAATGATATTTTATGGCGAACGAGTTGCATCGTTGAAGTCGGTCAGCAGTCATTAAGATACCATAAAATGGACCATACCGCTTTATTGCTGCAAAACCAAATCGAGAGCAACTGGGTGTAAAAACACACGTTACTCGATTATTCTGCTGTGAAGAGATAAAATTTTGATAACACCGAATCATTCCCATAAAAAGTATCTTGACTTCTGAAGTCTCTGAGATTTTAAATGAAAGGTTTTCTTTTGGCTTTTGTAATTCAATGGGATTATTTTGAATAATGAATTCAAAATCTTTGCTAATTTGAGAATATACAAGGTCTATTGAAAAAAATGAAATAAAGAATATAGACAGAAATAGGATTGATTTTTTAAGATTTTCTCTTTTTATTTTCATAAATTTTGATTGGAAATTATTAATTTTAATATGCTAATGATACTTCCTTTTTTTCTTAAAATATATTCACTATCAAACTGGCTAAAAATTACCATTGCGATTCCTTTATTTCGATATCATCGGGTATTTTTAAATTTAACACCTCATGAGGTAACGGGGTATTGAATTGTGGATCAGCATAATTAATCTTTTCGATTGTTGGTACGATGTTATGATATTTTTTGGTGATGATTTCAAGGGGAAAAAATGACAGTCCAAATTGAATATGATTGCTATAAGTCGTTTTGGCTATTTTTTTCCCTTTTGAATTTTGGATTTCTACGAAGACGAGTTTGTCCTTTATCAGCCCGATAATCGTGTTCCCCAAGACCTTTTTCGTTCCCCCGGGGGGCTCCCAATAAGTAAGCAGTGTATCTCTTTTCATTTCATTGCGAGCAAGCTTAAATCCTGCGGAAGAAAGACCAAAATCATCCTGCATCACTCCCACAAATGCTTCAAAAAAAGGTAATGAAAGCGGATTTTTGCTGGTAAATCGAAACGCCTTTTGTTCGACTGGATAATAGATGAGCATGGTATTGCCCTCGAAAACCATCCACTGGTTAACTGGATCAGTCACTTTGAGAGTTACTTTATTTATCGAAGCCTGAAAATAAATGACTCCATTCACAATCTCAGGGGAGGCATCTTTAGTAATGTTTCGTGTAAATTTAACAATAACGGTTTCAACTGGTTGTGGATAAGCGTTAGACATTAATAGTAAAATTGTAAAGAAAAAAATGAAGATATTGAACTTTCTTTTCATGGATTTTCACTCTACCTGTGTTTGAAAAAAATATATGTTAAACTAAGTAATTCTTTTGATTGATTTAAATATTAAGAAATTAGGTTAATTTGTAGACTCCGATGTTGAAAGCATCCCTGCGAGAAGCACAACATAACAAGAGTTTTAGCGAAGATCGAGCATTGATTTTTCCTCTTTTTTAGCTTCGGTTCGCAGCTAAATATAAACCAGG
>CBFDBN010000205.1:0-7022 GCA_965603055.1 uncultured bacterium
GCTTGGCGTGTAGAATGTGGCGCAAGAAATTTTTCGATCTACGCCTCACCGCCTGCGCGCTGCGGTGTGAATGAATATGATTAATCTTTCAAAAAAGAATCAAATTTGATATTCTGACATCTAAATTATAAAAACTCAAAACAATACTACGGAGGAAAGTGAGATGAAAAGGAACATTAGCATTTTCTTAATTGGATTCATTATTGGGATGCTTTTAATGAGCGGTATCGTGTGGAACACAATGCCTAAAATGATGCTCAAAGTTAAAAAAAGCAAGCTAACTTTTGAAGAAACAGTAACTGCAATCACTGGTGCAGCAGTTCAAAAAGGATGGAAGGTGCCAAAGGTTTATGACATCCAGAAAAGCCTGCAAGAAGCCGGTTATGAAGATATGCTCCCCCTGAAAATTATCTCGCTGTGTAAACCTGAACATGCTTATCACGTGTTAAGTCAGGATGAAAATAAAAAGGTTTCAGGAATAATGCCCTGTCGGATGAGCGTTTTTCAGGATAGCAACGGAAAAGTTTATGTAGCGGAAATGAATATCGGACTGATGAGCAGAATTTTTGGTGGGACGATTGAAAAAGTGATGGGAGAAGTTGCCAAAGAGGAAAAACAGATGCTTCAAAATATTATCCAGGAGTAAAAATATAAAATTCGCCCACAGAATTGGAATCTGCTTATATTTGTGCCATATAGCATTAACTTAGGCAGATCCTTTTTCTGTGGGCAAAAAAAATGATACAAAAGTTTAATTCATGCCTGATTGAAGTATAAATAAACCAGCAGATAAAAAAAACTTATTTCCTTCCTTGACTTTATGAATAATTTTTAATAATATTGATGAGCCGCTTAAAGAGCCAATATATTTACCGTTATTTCGAGGGAACTTATATAAACGATCTGGCTCGATTCCCATCTGTTAGAACGATAGAAAAATGGATGACTGAAGCAGGATTTGAACGAATTAAATGTAGTCTGGCAGAGCGAATTATTAAACCGTTATTTGGCGATGAATTACTTAAATCGCCCTTTTTAAAAAAACATAATTCATCTCAGCTTATCCTTTTACCAGATGAAGATTATGTTTCTGGATTAAGTCGAATTAAAGCAGACTTGCGGAAAGCCAAATTATCAAAAAAAGTACTGAAGTTTGATGTGGACATTTCTCTGTGGTTAATCACAGGAATGGCAGCTTAGGCTGGGAAAAAATATAAACCAATCATGCTTCAGTTTCAAAATTGTGATTCGAAAGTCAATGCCATTAAGTTAAGGAAAAGATGTCTTACCCTTTCAAAGGTTTCAAACTTTTGAAAGGATTACATCATTCTCCATAAGTGAATCAATTTCAAAAGTATTAAGCGAGTACAATTTTATGGAATTTTTGAGCGATAGATTTCTTTCTTCGGATGAGATCAGGGCGTTATTTAATAAAAAAGATATCGATGCGGATTGGTCATTTGAAGGATTTAAACCGTCACAAACCGGTAAATGGACCCATGATTTTCATCGTTACCCGGCTAAATTTATCCCACAGTTGGTTGAAAAGCTGATTGATGAATACATCGAATCAAAAGATGCTCATATCAATGATCCATTTTTGGGGAGTGGAACAACGATTGTCACTGCCATCTCAAAGAGATTTAAAGCGAGTGGAACTGATATTAATAAAATTGCCTATTTAATGACCCGGGTAAAATCGACACCGATTATTCCCGCTTATCTATCAAAAAAGATTTCCCGGATTATATCCAGATTGAGCTTTTTAGATACCGGGCTTAATAGCTTTTTTCCAGGGACTTTGGAACCTTTGATTCCAACGCAACACATTAAGCGGATCGATTACTGGTTCAGTCCTGAAAATAAGTTAGCGTTAGGCATGATTCTTCGTGCGATTTACGACGAGCCAGATCAAACAATCAAAGATTTTTTCTTGGTCGCGTTCAGCCATATTCTTAAGAATTGTTCGATCTGGCTGCAAACCAGCACCAAACCGACGAGGGATTTGAATAAGAATCCAGCCAAACCTTTTACAGCTTTCAAGCGCCAATTAAAGAGAATGCAAAACGGAAATGCAGCCTTGTACAGCCTTGTTCCGCCAAACATAAAAGAAAATATTGATAATTTTTTGAATATTAGAATTGGCGATGCTCGTCAGCAACCGGTTCAAGACGAGTCTGTTGACTTAATTGTCAGCTCCAGCCCATACGTTACAAGTTATGAATATGCTGATTTACATCAACTCTCCACCATCTGGTTAGATTTTGCTGATGATCTTAACCAATATAAAAAAGAATTCATTGGTACATCTTATAAAGCGTACCCTGACAAAAGGTTGAAAAGTCAAATTGCTCAAAAAATTGTTCATCAAATGAGTGACAAAAACAAAAAAATGTCTAAAGAGATCGAGGCGTTCTTTATTGATATGCAGCAGGTATTTGATGAAAGCTATCGAATATTGAAAAAGGGCGGGCGGTGTTGTTATGTTATCGGTGACACCCGTTTGAAAGGTGTTGATATTTTGAATGCTGAAGTTTTTGCTGAAAGCATTCAATATTCAGGATTTGTGTTGGACAGAATTATCAAACGAGAAATTCCATCAAAAATCTTGCCTCAAAAGCGGGATGAGAAGACCGGTCGGTTTGCCAGTAATAAGAATGCTAATGCTGAAGCGTATCCTTGTGAATATATTGTTATCGGATTGAAGACGCTATTGGCGTTGTAAATGCTAATGTTCACGTAGGCATTGGCTGGCAACTGGTAATTGAAAAGAATTTTTGTAAGCTTATTTTTATAAATCAAAAAAATATTATGTAACTACTAATTTCAAAATTGAAAGATTCATTTTTTGAGATTAAAAAATATTTCAGCTAAAATGATTTTTAATCCCAGCAGCCAGGTTTTTATCTGAGATTGCCATTGTAGCGACACTCTCCCGACCGCACAATTCACCTAATTCCGATTTCGTGCTGAAAACATAGACCGGTACACTATGTCTTAAACAATCTATTTCGATTTCTCGTTTTAATTTATCAGAAACATCCGCAGCAATAATCACCAGGTAAGCTCGCTTGCGTTTCATGAGTATCTTTGCTGCGACTTTACCGATTTCAAGCATTCGACCCTTTCGAGCAAGCCTGATGAGAGAATATACTTTTTCAATGTTCAATTTGATCCCACCGCTGAATAAAGCTTATTATAAAACGTTTGTTCCACTTCTACAGCAAAAGATCGATTGAAGCTGCATTTTTTATTTGCTAATTTTACACATTCCATTTTCGGGCATATATAAGCGCCTCGCCCCGGCTTTTTTTGTTCAAAATCAATCGCTAACAGATTGCCCGGGCATTTGATAATTCTTAATAGCTCCTTTTTATGTTTTGCTTGACCGCACCCGACGCAGATGCGAAACCAGTTTGGCTGAGCCATTATTTCCTCTTTTTGACAGATTTTTTTTGTTTGTATGTTTCGACCTGGTCAACAATCGGGCTTTTCGTTCAAACTAATCAGATTATTACATAGATTTAATTTTTAAATTAAACAGCTATCCAATTACCAAATTATCCAATCACCCAATCAGAAATACACCACTCCACCACTCACCACTCACCAACAACAACCTTCCCCATTTTTTTAAAATCCTCCTTCTCAAAAAAATCTACCAAATTATCCAGCGATACAACTTGTGAAATAAGCTCCCTTACCTTAATCCTTCCAGAACCGAGCAGTTCAATTGCACGGGCTTGAGTGTATGGATTAATAAAGGACGATTTTATGGTGAGCTCGCGTCGAAATACATCGAAAGGTTTTAAGGGGATTTCGCAGTCAGGGGGAGCCAAGCCGAACATCATGATGGTGCCACCTTTACACGCGGACTGAACCGCCTGTTCCATGGTCTGTTTTATTCCCACGCATTCAATGGTGATATTGACGCCTCGATCAGTGTGGTTTTTTATCGCGTGTTCCAAGTTTTCACGAGCAGGGTCAATCACAATATCAGCACCCAATTTCATTGCCAGTTCTCTTTTTTCTTTGACTGGCTCGCTTAAAATAAGCCGGGCAGCCCCGGCAAGTTTCGCCATTTGTAGCATGATCAATCCAATCGTTCCCCCACCGATAATGAGGACGGTGTCACCCGGCTTTATCCCTGCCAGATCAATGCCGTGTAAACAGCAAGCAATTGGCTCACCCAGGGCGCCTTCTTCATAGCTGACATTTTGGGGTAGTCGGTAAGTCTGGCTTTCTGGCACGATACAGTATTCGGCAAACCCGCCATCGATGGTCACGCCAATCGCGGTGAGTCGTTCGCAAAGATGAGCCTGTCCCCTGCTGCAATAGTAGCATTTTCCACAATAAATATTGGGATCGACAGAAACGCGGTCGCCAATTTTGATATCTTTTACATCGCTGCCGATCTCACAGATTTCACCTGCAAATTCGTGTCCTAAAATAACCGGTGGAAAAACTGTTGCTGATCCTTCCGCGCCTTCATAGATATGAACATCAGTACCACAAATACCACAGGCATGGACTTTGAGTAAGACTTCCTGATTATTCAACTTTCTCAGCTCTAAGTCCTGAATTTTTAGATCACGTGTTCCCCAAAATACCGCAGCTTTCATCATTCTGTTTATTTAATATACCTTACCCTTGCGAAGGTTCTGAACCTTCGCAAGGATACTTTTCAACCAAGGCTTTCATGGCTAGAAGATTTTAATTTTTTTCATAATCCGCTTCAATGACCTGCCAAATTTAACCTGTTTTACTTCCAGTCTTCGATCCGGTCCTTCACCCACGCTTTTGGTTTCAATCCCGTCAAAGTCTTTGAGATAATTATGAATAACAAAACGCTCATAATTTCCCAGGTATGGCAATACAACCGCTTCCCCGGTTTGAAGAACCTTTTCTGCATTCTCTTTCGCTAAACGTTTCAGGTTTTCGATGGGGATAACTTTCAGGACGAATTGCTCCCCCCGTCGATACGTTCTTGTTTCGTATTCTTCTTTGTTATCAAAAAAGTTATGGATTCTTTTCCGTTCGAAACCGTTCAGATGCTCAACACAATAAGGCTCATAAGACTCACGGAGTTTTCTCTGGATGTCGATCAAAATTTGATCGATCTTGCTCATATCTGTTCTGGGGCTGCTTCTGTAAGATGTTTTTTTTCGATTATCCATGTCAGTCGTCCATATTTTGTCGTAATTTATTTATTAATACCTGGTGAATATTTTCAAAAGCGCCATTGCTCATGATTAATATATGATCACCGGTTTCAACGCGGTCTACGAGGAAATCAGTAATTTCTTGAGCCGATGGTATGAAATAAGCTTCCCGGTTTCTCCTTTTTATTTTTGCTACTAATGATTCCACTGAAAGTCGTTCGTCAGCTTTTACCTTTTCAGGCAGATGAAGCGAAGCGATAATTGTCACATCAGCGTCATCAAAAGCCTGGGCATACCCATCTTCCATTGATTTTCGCTTCGAGGTTGACGTTCTGGGCTCAAAAACAGCCCAAATTTTTCGATCGGGAAAACCGCATCGCAGTCCATTAATCGTTGCCCGAACTTTTGTTGGATGATGGGCAAAGTCATCATAAATTGTAATCCCATTGATAACTGCTTTAACTTCTAATCGTTTGATAATGTTTCTGAATAAAGGCAATCCTTGTTCAATTTGCACTGGCGAAACACCAAAGAAATGAACAGCAGCAACTGCTGCCAGCGTATTGCGAATGTTATGAAAACCAGTCAGTTGAACAGATACCGTCGAAAATAATTTATCCTGTTTAATAATATCGAAACAAGTGTGATCTGCGTAAAATTTAATATTGTCGGCTCGCCAATGTGCATTTTTTTGCAATCCAAAAGTTTGAACCAGGGAAAATGCTTGCCGGGATAATTCCATCACATCGGTGTCTTCGATATTGGCTAATAAAAGGCCATTTCGCGGTACCAAATTAATTAAACGACGAAATGCCAATTTGATCTGGTCGAGATTATCGTAAATGTCGGCATGATCGAATTCAATATTATTGACAACCAAAAGATGTGGCAGGTAATGGAAAAATTTTGCTGCTTTATCGAAAAAGGCGCTATCGTATTCATCGCCTTCAACAACAAATAGGTCGCTTTTCCCGACTTTAAAGCCCTGCCCAAAATTCCTGGGAATACCGCCGATTAAAAAACCGGGATCTTTGCCGGCAAATTCCAGCAGCCAGGCGATCAGTGAACTGGTCGTTGTTTTACCGTGGGTGCCGCTCACGACGATTGAGTTTTTTCCCTGGATGAAATAATTTTTCAATGCCTCTGGCAGCGAAGTATAAGGAATTTTTCTTTCAAGCACGGCTTCGACCTCGGGATTGCCGCGAGACATGGCATTGCCAATGATAACCAGATCTGGCGCCGATAAGAGATGATCGGCATGAAATCCTTCAAAGACTTTTATGCCCTGCGAAGCTAAAAAGGTGCTCATCGGCGGATAAACATGGCTATCCGACCCGCTGACATGATAGCCCCGGGATTTCAACATGGCAGCCAGCGAGCCCATTGCTGTGCCGCAAATCGCAATCATGTAAATGTTTTTTGCTTTGGTGCGAGTCATCGATTTATTATTTCGCTGTATCGGAATTTCGAAAATATCAATTAGTAACCTTATTTATATGCAAATCTTGATTAATTAATTTCTAATTGACCTAATTACTCTAAAGAAAACCTAATGACTAATTTCTAAATTCTTCAATCACTTTACTTTTCGATAAATAGAGTTGAAAATTAAATTTAATTCTTTTGCTTCTTGCCACAATGGTCTGGCTTCATCTTTTAGTTCTGGAACAGCTACTGCAATCATTCTAATGTCCCGATTCATCGGGATGATTCACGAGATTCTTTTTTCACTATTCCTATTTTATGTCTAAAATCTTTTTTACTTTCCGCATCATCAGCCTCATCCCGATAAATCGGGACCCCAACGCTCGTACCAGCCTTGACCAGTTGAGTTATTAGTGGAGTAGTAATAGGATTCCG
>CBFDBN010000206.1:0-6977 GCA_965603055.1 uncultured bacterium
GTCTTCCAGTCGATCACTTCCAGGAAAACATCATAAACATCGCCCCACATCCGATTGATCTGAGCCACTTCTTTGTGGACTTTCTGGCGCTCAGCTTCCACATCACCGGGTGAGGAGAGGAAAAGACGAATTTTTTGCATGGCAAGATGATCCTATTTGTTTAAGCCTTGAATCATAATTTTGATCGTTACTATACTCAAAACGAATTGGTTTTCGCATTTTGATCCTTGCAAAAGTTCGGAACCTTCACAAAAGTTAATCTATTTAGTAATTACCTTATTACCCAGTTACCTAATTACATATTTACCCAATTACCCATTACTTGATTTTCGGCAACAACACCGCATTAAACAACAGCTTAAAAGCCACTTGTGTTGAAGCCCGGAACTGTGGATTAAAGCCAAATAGAACGAGCTGCCCTTTGCCCTTCTTCAGCCAGACCAGATTGGATTTATTTCCAACCTTTTCCTGCTTCTCACAAAAACCGCTCATCAAAATATCTTTTTCAGGGAATGTGCCAATCACCCGGCGATCCATATCAAAATTTGGAATTGAGGTCGTAAAAACCGGTCTTCCTCTAAAAAATACCCCGATCTCTTTGGGCATACCGTAGGTTAAAGGATGATCTTGCCGGAGAACTGTTTTCATTAATGAACCAGGGCAAAATAAGCCAGCTTTTTGAATATTTTCGGAAATATCCCGTACCGGCAGTTGAAACTCCTCTTTATCATCTTTACCGCGTACAATCTCCAGCTTGCCCATGAAAAGACCGGTAGACCGGCCCCATGAAACGATGATGCCACCTTTGTCCAGAAAGGTCATCAACTTCTCTTTTCCTTTTTTACCGATTCCTTTGGTATATTCAGGCGGGTAATCACTAATGTAGTATCGATCCCGGGATTTGTACTTTCCTTCCATGAGAATGGATTTATCAACATCGGGAAACACGATCATATCAAAGTTTTTCGAAAAATCAGTCTTCTCAAAATCACCGGGGTGGACAACGGTAAATGGGATGGAATAGGAATCAAATACAAATCGGGTCCAGCCGGCGTCCATATCGTGAAAAAAGGTTTCCACCAGGGCGATCCGGGGCAAATTCAGCGGTGTGGTTTCAAGTGTCACTGGTTCATTTAAAATCATTGGCCCAGTTGTTAATCCTTTAATGATCGTTCTTAATTGAGGATCATTATTGATAATAAAGCTGCCTTTGGGGATTGTCTCACCATTTAAATTTGCTTTACTATTGAACCTTTCAACTTTTAATCCTTGCTTGAGCGCCTGAAAAACTGCCTTAAAACTCTCGTTATTTTTGGCATTAAAAATTGCTGCCTCAAAGTTTGGCCGGACTTCTTTTGCCAGGGTGAAATCTTGTTCAATTTCGCGTAGAAAGTGTTCGAAATCGTCTGCACGGTTGTGGACTTCAATCGCTTTAACGCCCCGATGTAATGGCAGCGACCAACTGGTGATATCATAAGGTCTGATGATTTTGCCATTGGGCGTATAATGTCGCAACGGGAACTGCTGCTTTTCCATCACCTCTTTGATAAACGGTCGAAAAGGCTGGGCAAGTGGAACCACAATGTCTCCGGCAGCGAAAGATTTGTCTCCCACCATAGCAGATGAAGAAAGACGATAGACTTTAACGCCATGTTCCCGAAGCAAATTAACCAGCCCTACCAACTCGCTTTGATCGTGTTGGTTGATAGGTAGCACGTAATAATATGGCGGTTTGGTCCTGCCATTTTGTACCTCTTTGCGGCACAGGTCATTTCGGAGTTCAAGGATTTCTTTGCGGTATCTGGAAGCTGTTTTAAGGATCGACATGGTAGATTCAATTTCATATTCGAGCATTTCACTCAATCGCCACCAACCTCCCGGCCAGGGCAGCGGCATGTTAATGCTTTTTTTATATTCTGAAAGTCCCTTGCCGTAAACGCTCAGCTCATTGGGTTCGATGAAAATCGGCGTGGCATATTTAATACTCGCCATTTCGGTTAACATACCGATCACATTTTTCCAGATACATGTTTCTGTTGAACCGGGCCAATAATCGTCAAAAATACAACTATGGCAGACGCCAGCCAATCCCGCTTCGGTCATGTCGGTAATCATATTGGAACCGAATATTTTTGTCCAGTTCCATAGATTAGCATCAATATTTTCGGCGATGGGATCGTGCATTGGCGGCACGAAATACCTGGGTCCAGTCGAACCCATCTGGTGTTTCTCGATCATTACCTGGGGAAACCAGTCCTGGCTGAAAATACCAGAGATCGCACGCGTATCCTCCTGTGTCAGCGTAACAAAATCACGGTTATTATCATGTCCAACGTATTTATGATAAACACCGGGCAAAGAACCGCCCTCGTATTTAGTGTCTTTATACTTCCGGTAATGATGGACAACTAAATCCATGCCATCAGGATTGTGATTGGGAACCATCATGTAAACCACATCATCCAGCCATTTTAATATTTGTGGATCATCAGTCGTAAGCAACTGATGAGCGATCAACGGAGCAGCCTGGGCAGGAGCAACCTCACCCGAGTGCATGGAAAGGGTTGCCAGAAAGAAAACCTTACCATCCTTAAACAAAGACGCTCTTTCTGTTTCGGATAGGTTTGGATCGAGGGCTAATTTGTGATTGATTTTTTTTAATTGGTCAAGATTTTTGATATTTTGTTCGGATGAGATAAAGGCAATGTACATGGTTCTGCCCATGGGCGATTTACCGATCTCAACCATTTTTAACTTTGGTGAAGCAAGGTCCAAATTTTGGAGATAACTAATCAGCTCCTCATAATCGAGCAAAAAACGGTCAGCTCCAGGTTGAAAACCGAAGTGCTGTCCCGGGGTCAGGATTGGTTGTAATGATTGGGCTGTTGCGACCTGGGGTATAGAACTTGCTGACAGAAAAAATACAACCAGAAATAAGATGAAGCGGGTAAATCGTTTTGATATCATTTTCCTCTCTCCTTCTGAGTTTAATTATTTATTTTATCGGAATTTCAAAGTTAATGTGAATATATTCTAACAGATTGAGATAATCAAGCAATTTGTTTTAATATTTCCTCCAGGTCTACCTGCGCCTTTTCCCATTGATCATAACAGGCTTGCAATTCATCTTTTACCCTGGTATAATCATAGGGCAAAGATATGGCAAGTCCACTGTTCTGATACGTGCCGGGATTTGCCATTTGATTTTCAATTTCGACTTTCCTTTTTTCCAATTGTTCGATCTGAATTTCAATGGATTCGATCTCTTTGGTCAATCGATTGCGGTCTTTGCTGATCGCCTGCCTGGTTTCGGCTTCGAGACGTTTCTGTTCTTTTGTCTTTTTGTTGCTGGTAAGGATTCTCGGTTTATGTTTCGATTTAACCTCCTTTCGCTGTTCTGACTCTCGCTTTGCTAAATAATCGGAATAATTTCCCTCGTATTGCTTGATTTGATGGTCTTTAATTTCAATAACCCGATGGACCAGCTTATCTAAAAAATATCGATCGTGGGAAATAATCAATAAAGTACCGTCATAATCTGATAGCGCCTGTTCCAGCGCATCCCGGGATGCCATATCAAGGTGATTGGTCGGCTCGTCCATCATCAGGAAATTAACCGGGGAAAGCAAAATTTTCGCCAATGAAACCCGGGCTTTTTCGCCTCCGGACAAAACTTCAATTGGCTTAAAAGCGTCATCACCCCGCAGTTGAAAAACACCTAAAACATCCCTTATTCTGGGGAGTGCATTAGTTGAGACTTCAGCAGCGACTTCATCGTAAACCTTAGCATTCAAATCCAGGGCATCCACCTGGTGCTGGGCGTAATAGCCGATAGTGGTTCGATTTCCGATTGCTATCGAACCGATCTGCGGTTTCAGCTCACCAGCTATCAGGCGGGTAAGGGTTGTTTTTCCCGCACCATTGGCGCCAACCAATGCGATTCTCTCTCCCCGGTAGATATTTAGATTGATGTTTTCCAGCACCCACTCGTTATCATAGCGAAACGACATATTTTCAAACTGAATCACATCCTTATAACTGTGTACCTTTACGATTAATTTAAAATTAAATCGCTGCGGTGGTGGCGGCAGCTCTATTTCTTCCAGTTTTTCCAATCTCTTAATTCGGCTCTGCACCTGGGCAGCTTTGGTCGCTTTGTAGCGAAATCGATCGATGAATCTTTGCTGTCGTTCCCGCTCGGCTTTTACTTCTTCGTGCTTTTTTCGGAGTTGTTCTTCTCTCTCCAGTTTCTGTTGTTCATAAAAATGGTAATTGCCGGGATAATATTCAAGTTTGCCCCGGTCCAGTTCATAAATCTCCTGAGCCAATCGGTCAATGAAAAATCGGTCATGAGAGACGACGACCATGCTTCCCGGAAAATTGAGCAGGTACTGTTCCAGCCATTCCAGCGAGGGGAGATCGAGATGATTGGTAGGCTCATCCAGTAGCAGCAGGTCAGGATTTTGGATGAGCAGGCGTGATAGGTAGGCTCTCATTTTCCAGCCGCCACTAAATTCAGCTAATGGTCGGTTGAAATCATCTTCTGAAAAGCCCAGCCCGGAGAGAATGCTTTTTGCAGTCGCCTCTAACTGGTAGCCTTGCCGGGCTTCATACTGTTGCTCCAGGTTGCCCAACTGCTTTAATATTTTACTATGATTTTCTCCCGCTGAATCCAGGGCTTGATGCAATTCAGCGATCTTATTTTCTAATTCGATAAGCTGTTTCTCTCCCTCGAGAACCGTTTCCAAAATAGTTCCCCGACCAACAGCAATTTCTTCCTGCGGAAGATAACCGATTCGATACCCTTTGGGCTTATTGATAGTTCCAACCTGGTAACGAATCTCGCCAGTTAAAATTTTTAACAGTGTGGTTTTTCCAGCGCCATTGGGACCAATCAACGCCACCCGCTGGTCAGGCTGGATAATCCAGTTGATTCCGGCAAGCAGTTCTCTTGCGCCGATAGCATAGTGCAGATCTTTAAGTTGCAGCATAACTAATTATAAGCGTATTAAAATAAAAAGATTAAATATTTTCGCATTAAAAAAGAACTTTAACGCAGAGGACGCAGAGATACGCAGAGCAAACAAATAAATCCTCTGCGAAACTCTGCGATCTTTGCGCCTCTGCGTGGAGATATAACACATTATAGCAAATTTCTTGCTTTGAATTTTTCATCATAAATTGGCGCCATCGTTTGCCAGGAATACTTTTGAACGACATGGGAAAAATTTTGTTGCCGAATCAACTCAAAATTTTTTATGGCATTGGCTAATTTTTCAACCAGATCATCAAAGTTATTATAAAAATTAGCCGGGTAAATTTCAAGCGGAAATATTTCCGGATAGGCTAATCTTTTGGGAAGAAGCGGGTAACATCCACAATAAATGGCTGAAACAACGCTTGAGCCAAAGAAATCCTGGTTTGATGTCACTGGAATGATATCCGCTCGATAGAGCCAATCAGCATATTGAGCAAAATCTTCAACAAAGCCATAGTGAACAATTTTATCACCCAATTTTTCCCGGGCTTGTTCAAATTCAACTGGCGCCTGGCTGAAATTTTCTCCCAGGATAGCAATCTTAAAATCGATTCCTTGCTCATCCAGAATAAAAAGAGTTCGAAAGAAATCTCTGGGATTTTTGTCATACTCCCAACGATGATTCCAGAGTAAAAGAGGCGGCTGTCCTTGCTTTGAATCCGTTTTTAGTTGATGTTGGTCAAATCGCTCTAAATCCAGGCCCAGATATAATACAGAACTTTTCCCAGCGATTTGTTCTACATTCTGTAAATCCCGGTGATCTGGAAAATGTTTGAGAAAGCGATATAATTCGTTCAGAAAACTATCCTTGTGAAATTGAGAGTTGAAAAAAACCGCATTAGCTGCCAGAGCAGAAGCATAGTTAATGAAGCCATAATGTCGATCTCGTTTTTGAATCACATCTCGATCATCGGGGGACCAGGGATAGCAGAGCTGATTTTCATGGAAATAAATCGCTACTGGAATTTCAGCAACTCGATGTCTGGTGAGAGCCAGGAAGGTGGATAGATCGAGCATGTCGCTGGCAATGAGCATATCGGGAGTAAAATCCTGGGAGAGAAACATTCGAGCGAGAGTTACTGCGCCGCCATGCATGCGCCATTTCCAGAACTGTCCGCCCAGGCTTAGAATTTGAACCTTGTGCTGGCTGTATTTTTGGTATCCTTTAGCCCAGGCAGCATGAGAACCAGTGAAATAGGGTTCAAGGATCAGGATATTCATTTTCTTTGATCAAAGTATTTTTGAGCTATGAATTTCAACTAAAACCGAAACTGTTTGATCGGGCAGTACTTTTTTAGCGACCACTTTGCCTCCCTGAATTTGAACATCCAGTGAGTCTAACTCAGGAAATGTCGGATCGATGGCCCATCTTTTAATATACGCAGTCCATCTTAAAGCATCAGCCGTTGCTGCTCGTTCCGCATATTTCAAAGCAATGGATTCAGTTTCCGCTTCTTGAGCTGGTTTTCCAAAGCCAGCAGAAAGAATAGTCTCCCAGGTGGTATCATAGCTGGCTGCAACCAGGTCTCGCCGCAACTCAATATCAGTGGGATTACTTTTAATGGCTTCCACCAACTCCCCTACAACGACTAACATGGAATCGTAGTTGATCGGTTTGGGCTTAATAGTCACGACATCTGTGCTGTCTTGTGTCGATTCATCCGGGGTGATCTCCCCGGTCTGGTATTCTTCTTTTTTGCCGCATCCAATCACAAGCAAAATGCAGATAAGGATGGTAACTGCCAATATTGATTTTTTTTTATTCATCATACACTATCCTCGACAAATAAAGAAAAGTGGAATGATGGAATATTAGAATGATATTTTATCCAGTAATCGAGATTTGATTCCATCATTCCTTGATTTCTCAGTTTCACTATGTCCCATAGCCGTCAGGCCAGGGAGGTTCGATTTGTGTTTTCATTGACAATTCACAATT
>CBFDBN010000207.1:0-6976 GCA_965603055.1 uncultured bacterium
TTTACCGTGCAGCAAGCATTTTCCACCACGCGGGGGATCATCAATTTGAATAATGGTGGCGTCAGTCCCCAGCCGAAAATCGTGCAGGATGCAATGGTGCGCTATAATGAGTTTTCCAATGAATCCCCGGCTTACACCATGTGGAGCGAATTAGGTCCGCGGCGGGAGACAATTCGTTCCAAATTGGCGGATCTGGCGGGATGCTCGCCAGGGGAAATCGCTATCGTCCGCAATACGACAGAGGCACTGGAAACCATTATTTTCGGACTGGACATGAATCGCGGCGATGAAATTTTGACCACCAACCAGGATTATCCCAGCATGATGCGAGCCTGGCGCCAGCGGGAAAAGCGGGAAGGAATTGTCGTGAAAACCGTCTCGATTCCAACCCCGCCAGATGATGTCAGCCAGATCACCAGGGCATTGGAACAGGGCATTACCAAACAAACTAAAATCATCATGGTGAGTCACATCATCTTTTTAACCGGCCAAATTACACCGGTCAGGGAAATCTGTGATATGGCGCATGATCGGGGCATCGAAGTGATTGTCGATGCGGCGCATTCTTTCGCTCACCTAAATTATAAAATACCTGATTTGGGTTGCGATTATTTCGGTACCAGTCTTCATAAATGGCTGTGTGCGCCATTTGGAACCGGTATGCTGTGGGTTAAAAAAGATAAGATCGAGAAGCTCTGGCCCCTTTTTGCCCCGGAAGATCCCAAGAGCAATGACATCCGCAAATTTGAAGCGTTGGGCACACGATCATTCCCCACTGAGTTGGCTATTGGCGAAGCCATTCATTTTCATAACGGCATTGGCTCCAAAAGAAAAGAAGAGCGGCTGCGATTCCTGAAAAATTACTGGGCAGAAAAAGTCAGCAAATTCCCCAAAGTAAAAATGATAACTTCGCTGCAGCCAGTACAGTCCTGCGGACTAAGCAATTTCAGCGTTGAAGGGATGGCGCCAGCGAAGATCTGTGACTATTTGTTCAATAAACATAGGATTTTTACGGTGCCCATTACTCATGAAGAATTCAAAGGCGTTCGCGTCACGCCGCATGTCTATACCACACTGGAAGATCTGGATTATTTTGTGGAGGTGATGGAGAAGATTGTGAAGAAGGGGATTGTTGGTTGAGGCTGTGATTTTAGGTTTGGTATTAAGTTCTGGATACTTGATATTGGATGCTGGATTACTTGATGCTTGATAATTGATACTTGATTTTGTACGTATTTAAAAAACCAGGTTTCTCAGAGAAACCTGGTTTGTCTGTATTTGGATCGACTATAAATGCCAGCACTTCTTTATAATAAGTTTTTATTAGGAAGTCAATAAGAAGGATGGTTTGATAAAAATTTTTTTGAAAATCAAATCTCCCCCAACATCGACAATACGCCAATGATCAAAAACGTCAATCCCATCATCCAAAAAACAAGTTTCATTAAAAATCGAAGCGGAACACGAAACAGCATAAACGCCTGATCGCCAACCGGCACCGGAAAAGGATAGCTCGTTTTGGGAGGAAGAGAGGTTACCACTAACTTTTTAGGGCGAAATAAGAAATAGAAGATGCCACCGAGAGGGGGAACAAAAGTGAGCAAACCAAAAAATCCAGCCCTGATGCGTCCCATTCCTCGTCTTCGAGCATTGGTATAAATCCATGAAACAGCAAAAATTGTTACAATAAAAGCTGTTACAAAGCCGCTGCTTTGTGCCACCCAATGCCTCAAATCAGCAATATAAAAAGACAGGTAGAGCACAACCAGTAACCAGAAGAAAACATCGTTTTGATAAACCGAACGATCAAATTTGTTTTCAAGATCGGTGTAAATATCGGTGTTTTGCATAATTTATTGTATCGGAATTTCAAAGTTTTGACAAAAATACAATGAAAAAACCTTTTCTCATTTTTGGGAATTACTTCATTAATCAACGCTCCCCCAAAAACAGCACATCTTCAATTTGCGAAGCTATGTTCTAACTTGTGTTACGCTCTACACCCCACGCCCAACGCCCTACGTTTCTACGATATTTCAATCCAAAACATAAAACGTTTGACTCACCAAAACTTCATTGCTACTATTATCGATCGCCCAAACGGAGAGGGTGTGTTCACCGGGCAAAAGTGGCTCATCAGGCTCGTATTTAATGATCTTTGCGTCAGGATCAAATTCGGCGATTACTTTTTCCCCATCCAATCTCATCACAATCGAACGCTCATTAGCGATTCCTGAAAGCTCGTCATAGACCGAGGCTAAAAACAGCGGCTTCTTATCACTTAGCCGGGCGTTGTCACCGGGACGCTTGATTTCAACATAAGGAGGAATTGTATCACGAATTATGGTGAAAGCGCCCAGATTGGAAATATTACAAATGATTGTGCTATTCTGAAAATTTATCTTATTCCCCCTAAATCCTGTTCTATTACTATTGACCTGGTAAATTCCAAGCTTTGCTGGCGAAGGATCGGTGGCAGGGTATTTTATTTCAATGGTGGCACTTTTTCTCAATGGCACATCCCGGGGAAAAATTTCGTAGATATCACCGATAAAATCATAAGCGGGATCATCCAGCGAACCCGGCTGTTCCGTTCGTAAAAACAGATTTTTGTAAACCGATTCCGAATTAAAAACAACCCGGCATTTGCCATTCCGGGATGTAATTGATCCACCACGTTCGGGAGACACTGTTCGGACATCAAATTGCTCCCAAAAGGTCAGCTCTCGACCAGAATACTCAATAGCACTGGCTTCAATTGAAAGCGGACCATCTTTTCCCGGCTGGAATTGATAAACACCGACAAATTCATTGAACCGGGTTTGCCAGAGAGTAACCTCTGTTGCCGGGCTGCCAATCTGCTGAGCCAACAATTTGGGATAGGACTGAATGGAGCCATGTACATTTAATTTTAAACGAATAAAATCTTCATAAAAATTTTTTCCCAGGCTTAAATCAGCCTTAAAATTATCAGCAAAAATATCTCCAACAACAAGATGGTATGAAGGAAACGATTCGATCCCATAATCGTCAGTCGATTGAATTTTTATTAGCGTTCCAGGTTTTATCGGTGTTAACAGATATTTGATAATTTGTGAAGATTCAGCTTCGGAACCGGGCTCAACAAGCTGAAGCATCATCTTTCTCCAGGAAACTCCCTGGTTCATTGAGACCAATATTTCTGGCTGCTCAATGCTATTTCCGTACTGGTCACGGATGTTAGAAATAAATAGTTGCCCCGGTTGTTCAGATTGGTAATCCGCATAAATCCTATTTCTTTTACCGACGATAAAGCTGCCAGTAACGGTTGTCACGTTACCGAAAAAATCATGCAGATCGATCGTAAACTGGTGTTCCCCACGTCCCAGGCAATCTTGAGCCCGGGAAAAAAATTCGTGATTGGGATCGGCTTTGACAACACCGATCTCATTTCCTGCCGGCTTATAAAATGGGAGTCGATTGAATCTGTCTTTGTATAATTTTTGAAATCGACCCATTCCGCGACTCATCAGTCGAAAATCTCGATCAAGATCAATCAGGCTGGTGACACCGTAAGAAAATTTATTGTATGTAGCTGAAAAAAATAGATTCCCATCAACATAAAAATCAAGCTGGTAGACCGCAAAACGATTATTCACTCCATTTGCTTGATCGAAACAATCAATTGCAAAGCCAATATTGCCAGAAACCAGCGGCTTTGATATCATTTTATAATTTCTGTTATTTACCAGCACTGGTTTTTCGATTAACGGATTCACATCAGCGTTGACACGGGAATTAAAATCAAGCGGTGTAATACTGATCGATCTGACCATTGGCGGAACCGTGTCTTCGATCCGATAGCCAAGCAGGAAAGGATTGGTCGGGTTGTTATTTGCATCACGGATTTCAAAGTGAAGATGGGGGCTGCCAATACCGGAAGCGCCGGTGTAGCCAATGACCTCCCCTTTTTTGATCGGAAATTGATCTCGTCCCGGGTACTTATTAATTCGATAAGCTCCTTTACGGCGTTGCTGCTGTTTGACATAATTATGCAATTGATCATTAAACCGATCTAGATGAGCGTACACAGCAATCTCACCGGTATCCAGCTTCTGGTAGATAACTTTGCCATAGCCATAGGGGGAGACTCTAATCCGCATAATATAACCATCGCGAATAGCAAATACCTTGTAGCCAATTCTGCCCCAGGTTTTAATATCGATTCCAGCATGAAAATGCCCCGGTCGGTACTCAGCAAACGAAGAAGTCAGGTAACGGCTGGCATCAGTGGGCCAAAGGTAGTCCTGGCTCAATCCAGCATTATGAATTATAAAAACTAAACAAAAAACAGCTATTAGTTTCTGTAAAAATTTCAATGATATATCCCTCCGATTTAAACTGATATTGCACTTATGAACCTCTTTAATTGACAATTGTGAATTGATAATTGTCAATTGACAATTAAAATACAGCATCAATATGACAAACATCGCACAAAAAAATATCGATGGCTGCATTTTTAACGTCTAATCACCCAATCCTAAAAATATCTCAGCCAGCCTGCCAGTCAATTGCTCTCGATCAAATTGGGGTAATGACAGGGGATCATTAAATCTCATTTCCCCGTGCTGCCATTGTTCGAAATAATTTAAAATTGCATTTTGAATCCCCGGGATATCATGATTATCCAGGACAACACCCCGGTCTAATGATCGGAGAATTCGAGCCACCTCCCCTTCTGACGATATCAGCAGAATCGGCTTTCCAGATGCAAGATATTCAAATACTTTACCAGTAATGATCTCCTCATTGGTTTTTTTGAAAATCGTTAGCAACAGCAAATGAGATTGCATCATCTCCTTCAAAGCTTCTCGATGGGGGAGATAACGTATTGGCAAAATATTTTGTTCCAATCCGAGGGATTTCAGGAGAGAATCCAATCGATCGTAAATATCCATTCCAAAAAATTGAATCGAGATTTGATCTTTTAAATGTGGCTGTTGCTGAAATAAAGATTGGATCGCCTTCAAAAAAGGATCGGGATTACTCACTCGACTGATGGAGCCACAATGCGTAATTGTAAAGCGAGAACCTGTTGGAAGCTGTTCCAGACCTGAAAAATCTTCCCGATCATAGCCATTCATAATTGTTATAAATTTTTTGTTGTGCGATAAATAACCATTTTTTCTTCCCAGGTTAGTGGTCAAATGATGGCACATTCCGATCACACGATCCGCCGCTTTTAGTACAAATTTTTCCATCATTCGATTGACGAAAGTGTGCAAAATTGAGGGACTGGGCTGGCTTTCACCGCCAGTCCAATCGTCTCGAAAATCTGCAACCCATTTCGCACCGGTCACTAATTTAAGCAAAAGCCCACCGATATGAGCCGATTGGGGCGGTGAAGTTGTATAAATAATTTCTATTTTATGTTCCAGGATTGTTGATAATGACTTGATCAATGCATAAGGCAGCCACAATATTTTTGAATCAGGAATGAAAAGCCACCTGGTCATGAAATTATTCAACAGGTTTAAAAATTTCGATTTTCGATTTTGAGATGAAGTTTGGACTGCTTTTTCATGAGTCGCTGAAGCTGGTTTTAGACGAGCTAACAGGCGCAGGGGATCGAAAGATTCGGTTCGGATAATTTTTGAATTGCCAATTTCCTTAAGCAGGCTGCTGTCATGGGCATAATAATGTACATCTTTGACGGTAACAACGATGGGTTCCCAATTAAATTTGGGTAAATATTTAACAAATTTTGCTGACCGTTGAGTTCCCCCCATCCCCATTGGCGGGAAATAATATGATAGAAATAGTACTTTTTTCACCTTTCCGTTATCTTTAATATTTGAACAATTAAACCAGTTCAACCCGGCTCTGATCCCCAATAATAAACCGATGGGATGCTGGTTTTGAAGCGACCTTCATGAGTTGCACATCTGTTCCCAATAAGCTGCTTTCGATGCGACCGCCAATATCAAAAATCTGGCAATTATTGAGCACAATACTAAATTCAATTTCACTATTTTTGATATGGCAATCGTTATGAATAGAAGTAAATGGTCCAACGTAACTATTTTCTACGACCGTATTCGTGCCGATGATAACCGGTCCCCGAATCTGACTATTTTTAATCCTGGCGCCTTTTTCAATGATGACATTTCCAGTGGTGTAAGATTCTTTATCAACTTTGCCATCGACCCGGGGTGTTAAATGTTCCAATACCAATCGATTGGCTTCAAGCAGGTCGATGGGTTTTCCGGTGTCCTTCCACCAGCCGGTTATTTCAGAATACCCGATTTGATAGCCGTGATCGATGAGATACTGGTGGGCATCGGAAATTTCTAACTCGCCGCGCTTGCTGGATTGAATGTTATTCACTGCTTCAAAAATATGATGATCATAAATATAGATCCCGGCAACAGCGTATTGACTTTTGGGCACTTCTGGCTTTTCTTCAACAGAAATAATTCTATTGTTTTTGATTTCTGGAACACCAAATCTTTCGGGATCTTTTACCCTCGATAATGTTAAATAGCAATTCACATGATCCTGCTCAAATTCATCCACGAATCTTTTTACTCCCCCAACCACCATGTTATCCCCGAGATAAAATATAAAGGGATCGTTACCTATAAAATCCTCTGAAATTTTAACGACATGAGCCAATCCCAGCGGAGCCTCTTGCGGGATATATGAAATATTGACCCCCCACTTGTTCCCATCTCCAATCGCATCCGGTACCTCGGTTGAATCTGCATTTGTTAGAATCCCAATTTCGGAGATACCAGCATCGATTACCGTTTCGATTGCATAATGCAAAATCGGCTTGTTTGCAATTGGAATCAAATGTTTATTTTGCGTATGAGTTAATGGTCTTAACCGGGTGCCTTTTCCGCCGCTCGTGATGAGAGCTTTCATTCAGGTGATCCTCCGGGTAATTGGGTGATTAGTGTCTAGATCAATTGTCAATCGAGAATTGACAATT
>CBFDBN010000208.1:0-6903 GCA_965603055.1 uncultured bacterium
CTTTGCTGTTGATAAATTCAACGATGTCAGGATGATCGGCATTTAAAATCACCATCTTGGCAGCCCGCCGTGTCTTGCCGCCGGATTTAATTGCCCCGGCAAAGCTATCATATCCTTTCATAAAAGAGATGGGGCCGGAAGATTCCCCGCCGGTTGAAAGTTTTTCCCTGGAAGAACGAAGTGGAGATAAATTGGTGCCGGTACCCGAACCCCATTTAAACAGCATCCCTTCAGTTTTAGCCAATTCCAGAATCGAATCCATGCTATCTCGAACAGAATTGATGAAACAGGCGGAAACCTGTGGCTTCGGTTCGATTCCGCAGTTAAACCAGACAGGGCTATTAAACGCAACCTTTTGATTGACCAGCAGGTGGGTCAACTCTCGATAGTAAATATCAGCCGCTTGTTCTGACTCAAAATAACCATCATTTTCGCCCCAGTCTCTAATCGTTCTGGCAACTCTGTCAATTAACTGCTTTACACTTCGCTCTCGCTGGGAAGTCCCTAATTTTCCATGAAAATATTTTGAAGTCACCACATTAACCGCTGTCTGGCTCCAGAATTCCGGGAACTCAACATCGTTTTGTTCAAAAAAAACTTCTCCTTTTTCATTGATAATAGCGGCTGATCTCAATTCCCATTTAATTTTCTCGAAAGGGTGGATATTATCTGGCGTAAAAAATGGCTTAATTTTCAAGCCATTTAGTTTGCCGTTATTATTATTGGAATCATTGCTGCTCAAATCCCCAGGTGAAGAAATCTTGTTCGCATCGAGGGTTTGGGAGCTTTGGGTGTGGGTCTCAGTTTGTGCCATGACAGCTTCTCCCATTTTTGGATTATTGATTAAAAGTATAGGTTCACATCGCTGCATTGAAAAATACTTTAAATGCAGGTTATTTTTTTAACCGCAAAGTTCGCAGAGAAACGCAGAGATAAAAGTATTGAAAAATAACTCTGCGTTCCTCGGCGTTCTCTGCGGTTTGATTTTTTTTCAAAGAAATTTTAATCCATAACGCGTATAGTTTTCAAAAACGTATTTTGTCAATCAAATTTTAACTTTCAGAAACCAATGTCAAATTAAGGAAATGAATATAAGATTCTTTTTTGAAAATGTCAAGGAAAAAATACACTATATTTTGTGTTATTAACTTTATAATACCACAATAGATAGTATATTTGTTAAATTAATTTAATTTTGGGGGGAATTGTTTCATGGGAAATTTGGTAATTGGGTAATTGGGTAGATGAACGAACGATGAATTACAAATCCTGGACATGGCAGAACCTTAATTTTAGCGGAATTTCAAAGTTCAAAATAAATTCGCAAAATTAGCAAAATTCGCGGTCAAAAATGATACCGATTCGTAATCGGCATTCTTCGATCCTTGCCAAACGCCCGGGGAGTAATTTTGATGCCCGGCGCTCCCTGCCTTCGTTTATATTCACTATGATCTACCAATCGGATAATCTTTTTTACTGTCTGTTCATCAAAGCCTTGTTTCACAATCTGTTCCAGCATAGCATCTTTTTCCACATATTCAGCCAATATCGGATCTAAAATATTGTATGGCGGCAGGCTGTCCTCATCCTTTTGATCGGGGCGCAGTTCGGCAGAAGGCGGTTTAATGATTGTATTTTGCGGAATAATTTCCCGTCCCCGGATTTCATTTAATTTTTTTGCCAATTGATAGACCAAAGTCTTGGGAACATCTTTAATCACGGCAAATCCGCCAGCCATATCGCCATAAAGCGTGCAATAACCGACACTCACTTCGCTTTTATTGCCCGTACTCAGCGCAAGCCAGCCAAATTTATTGGATAAAGCCATGATAATATTTCCCCGAATTCGAGCCTGGATATTTTCCTCGGCTATATCAAAAGGTAAATCAGCAAAGGTTTGCTTCAACATTTTCTGGTAAGCTTCGAAAGTCTCCTGAATAGGAATCACCAGGTATTTGATATTCAAATTTTTCGCCAATTGTTCGGCATCGGTCAAGCTGGACCGGGAGGAAAAAACCGACGGCATGGCAGTTCCAAAAACATTCTCCTTGCCCAGAGCATCAACGGCAATCGCAGCCGTCAATGCCGAATCGATTCCGCCGCTTAGACCGAGAACAACTTTGTTGAATCCATTCTTTCGCACATAATCTCGTGTCCCCAAAACCAGCGCCTGGTAAATTTCAGAGATGGGATCGAGCTTTGCTCTTTTTCTCCTGGTGATCGCAACCTTTTTATCGAGGTTATCTTGATCATACGGAAGATCGATTAATTCAATTTTGAACGGTGGATCGAATTCGAGTTTTCTTTTGAGATAAGATTCATCAGAAGAACGAATATCCATGAGGCTTGAAACATCAATATCAAATAAAAGTAAATCATTTTCAAACTGTTTTCCCCGGGCAAGAATTTCACCCAGTTCGCTGATAATCAAACTGTTTCCATCGAAAACCAGTTCATCCTGTCCTCCGATGAGATTGACATAGCAGACAATGGCACGATTATTTATCGCTCTCTCTTTGAGTAAAATTTCTCGTTCTTCTACTTTTCCAGAATGATAGGGAGATGAAGATATGTTAAGTATCACTTCTGCGCCGGTAGACATCGCCTGGGTTTCAATCACGCTGTTTTCGATCCAGATGTCTTCGCAAATACTGACACCAAATTTGATTTCGCTCAATTCCAAAATTAGCGGGCGATCGCCGGCTTCAAAATATCTTTCTTCATCGAAAACACCGTAATTGGGGAGATGGATTTTATGGTATACGTTAATCAACTTACCATCAGAAATGATGGCAGCAGCATTGAATAATTTGTTCTTTTCCAGATGAGCAAATCCAACAATGGCGGTAATATCTTTGACTGACTGAACAATCCTTTGTAAACAATTGATATTATCCTGAATAAATTGGGGACGAAGCAGCAGATCTTCTGGCGGATATCCCGTTATTGCCAGCTCAGGAAAGGCGATGAGATCAGCCCCGGATTCTCTTGCTTTTTTAATAGATTCTTGGATTTTCTGCTCATTTGCAGCAAGATTGCCAACAGTAACATTAATTTGTGCCAGGGCGATTCGTATTACTTTATCCATACTGTTCTTATTCCCCCATTGCTTTTATAATGATTCTCTTGCGCCGCTGCCCATCAAATTCTGCATAGTAAATTTGCTGCCAGGGACCCAAATCAAGCTCACCTTTCGTCACAGGAATAATAACCTGGTGCCCGATAAGCAGGCTTTTCAAGTGGGCATCTCCATTTACCTCGCCGGTGCGATGATGCCGATAGTTCACCCCATCTGGCGCTAAATTTTGAAGCCAATCTTCAATATCCTGAATTAGGCCGGATTCTGCATCATTGACATACACACCAGCAGTGATGTGCATTGCCGAGACCAGTATCATTCCTTCCTGAATGCTACCTTTTCTCATTACCTTTTCAACTTCCTGGGTAATATTGATAAACTCTCTTTTACGATTGGTATTGAACCATAAATATTCAGTGTGGAATTTCATGTTTTTGTATCCTATTTTAATTAGTTGTGAGCTTTTAAGGGATAAAAAAAGCGAATGGATAGCAACAATGCACCATTCGCCTTTTAAGCTATTCAAGAAGATTTTCAAGAAGAAAATTCATTCGCTCATTATTAAAAATTCTCGCTCTGACATGGTCTGATTAACTCCATCGAGCAGGTCATAAAAATAATTTAGTATTTCATCGATTTCGTGCTCGCCATTTATACTGTCCAATTCTTTTACTTCATCGAGCAATATATCGATCTGGTTCACTAATTGAACATCACATTCATAAAGCTGTGATATTTTATCCGGGCTGATTTGTAATTGGGTGAAAAATTGGTTGTCGTTAGAAGATGGTTCAATCAGCGATTGGATCAGCATCTTCAGGCTTAATGAAATTCGATGAAACGGATTCATGTTAACAGTCTTATGTTCTTGATAGACTTGATGCTCGAAGCGGGATAAATCCCTTTCCACCTGCTGTAGTTTTTTAGATAAAAATTCTTTAAGTTTCCGGTCTGTTTTACGGCGAGTACCAGGGATATCATAGCCAATATATCCGCTGACCAAATGAGTGATATCATTCTCCAATGATTCAGTGGTTTGAGCGATGCCTGTCATGAAATACTCCTTGAATAGTTGTATCGAAATCTATTTTTAAAAATACGATTAGATCCGAATATCCCAAAATTGAATATTCCGTTCCCATTTGCTGGTGATGATAATTCTATTATTTTAATTTGCTGCTGATTTAAATCAACGATATCCCATATTTTTTTATCTTAAAACAAATTCGTAAGTTCGGGAACATACAATTTTTCATTGCAAAAGTATATAAAAAACAAAGATACAACTATCAAGTATGTAATCATCCTTTGTTAAAAAGATGAATCATTATATTTTATGTTATTATTAATTGTAACTTAGGGGAATACGATATGATACCAAATCCTTAAGTTCTATCTATTCTATTTTCGGGTAATATTTTAAGTAAAAATCCAATTTCCTCTAAAATTAAAAACTTTTCATCGACTGAAAATTCAGACCTCACACTAATATTTACATATTTCTTATAGAGGAAAAACTTTAAAATATAAATTTACTCGCCTTTCGATTATATTTTAAAAGAACCCATTATATAAAACTTACCTTTGGCATTAAGCAGGAACTTGTAACTGATGTATATATTAATTTTATGCGGTTTAAACTTATTCTTAAATCGATGTTAAAGTTAATTAATTAAAATTTAAATGTCAAGTACTTTTTTTAGTGATGAAAAATATTTTTTAAAGTAATCACTTAGTTATCGGCGTACATTGCTTACTGACCGGTCGCTTAATTTGTTGATTTGCTGTATTTGTTTCGACTTTAAGCGACTGGTCAGTCCCCCTGTATCTAAGGGATTACTTTTTAAATAAAAAAATTCTTGACATTATCATAATATTAAGATAAATTAAAGTTTATTCTTAATAGTTACTAATTGAAATCAATTCTAAATATTTATAATAAATTACATAGTTGAAAAAGTACCCTCGCGAAGGTTTCGGTTTCATTAAATTTCTATATATTGATGATTATTAGTACGAAACTACAATATACAGTATTTCATAAAACCTTCGCAAGGGTAAGTTGTATTAATTCAACAGATTCATAGATTAGTCAGAATAAAGAAACTGATAATTATATAGGAAAGGGACTAACCATGGCTAAGCAACATACAACCAATGCAGATCAGAAACCAGAACCCACACCCCTTTATCGCTGGTTAGTGTTGTTTTTTATCAGCATAGCAATGTTTGGCAACTATTACATCTATGACAGCATCAGCCCGCTTGCCGATTTGCTTAAATCGCAGCTTGGATTTTCTGATGGAAATATCGGCTTGTTAAATGCTATTTACAGCATCCCAAACATTTTTATGGTTTTGATTGGCGGTTATATCATAGATAGAATTGGGACCAAAAAAGCTTCTATCCTGTTTTCAACATTGTGTATGGTCGGGGCTGTCATAACAGCATCTCAAGGCGATCTAACGACTATGGCTGCCGGCAGGTTGATTTTTGGATTGGGAGCCGAATCGCTCATTGTCGCTATCACAACAGTAATTGCGAAGTGGTTTAAAGGAAAAGAATTATCGTTTGCCTTTGGACTAAACCTGACGATTGCACGGTTTGGCTCATTTGCAGCGTTGAACTCTCCCATATTGGCAAAATCGCTTTTTTCAGACTGGCAAAAACCATTATTAATATCCGTCGCTGCTGGTGTCATCTCTGTTCTGGCAGTAATTATTTACTTCTCGATGGAATCCCAGGCTTCCAAACGATTTGCATTGGCAACGGCAGAGGATGTTGATGCGATACCGATCGGCACGTTTTTTTCGACAGTCCGACTGGTAAATAAAAGCTCATTCTGGTTTATCACGCTGTTATGCGTAACTTTCTATTCGGCAATTTTTCCTTTCCAGACATTTGCCGTCAAATTCTTTATTGAACATCACGGTATCAGTCGAGAGATGGCTGGCTTTACCTCAAGCTTCATCACTTTTGCGGCAATGATTGGCACACCATTGTTCGGTTTCATAATTGATCGAATTGGAAAACGCGCCTCACTGATGATGTATGGCTCAATAATACTAATACCGGTATATTTGATGTTAGTTTACACCAGGCTTCATCCCCTGGTTCCTATGGTTATGATGGGAGTGGCTTTCTCATTGATTCCAGCCGCGATGTGGCCGGCGGTTGCATTAATTATTGAACAGAACCGTCTTGGCACAGCTTATGGATTAATGACGATGATTCAAAATATTGGGTTAGCTGGCTTGAACCTGTTGATCGGAAACGTGAATGACTGGACCGGTGGTTACACCGCTGGTATGTGGATTTTTTCATTGCTTGGTTTTGCTGGAATGTTATTCGCCTATTTACTCAAAAAATCAGATGCCCGTACCAACGAGGGGAAATTAGAATTATCAACAGTTAAATAGAACAGTACTTTCAAAACAAATATTCGGTGTGAACTGGTATAAGTACCTGAGATTCTCTCCGTAAGATAGATGCTGGATGGATCAAAAAAATGCCAAAAATGGAATAATAGATAGATAACAACAAACTGCCACTATCCTGATTTTTCATTGCAATATTTGTTGTTAATTCAAATACTTTTTCAATTGGTCTAAATCAGTTAGCTCAAGAATTCTTGTGGCTAAATCATCCAATTTCATCTCATCTGAAATAGAATTAATGCGATTGATGATATCTTCTGGAACTTTTCCAAATTTATAGGATAATAGGTTTAAAAGCGTTTGTTGTTTTCAATAATTGTCTGAATCAAATTTACTATACTTAAAACGGTCATAGATTAAACATTTTCAATAGATGTCATTCCTGCG
>CBFDBN010000209.1:0-6898 GCA_965603055.1 uncultured bacterium
AATTTGGTCATTTCCGATAATGCTAATAAAACTCCAATCCGTTAAACCTGTCCGCCATCTTTTTGGCGGATTAATATTTAGAGTCATATCTCACTACGATACCGTCTTCTCTTTCTTAGGCAATTCTTCCACCCATTTAAAAATTTTATCATAAGTACTCTTGACCAATTTGTAGACCAGTCCATCATATTGCACATGCATATAATAGCCTTTGTCCTTTTCATATTCTTTTCCGATTAGCACCACTTCCCTGTCTTTCTCGGGCTGTTGAAAAACAATATAATGGGTTGGTCTGTTGACACCATATCTTGCCGGCTTATTTAAATCACTTAATGACATTGCGCCGCCACCGCCTCCGATCCGATCCACAACTTCCTGACCACGGATTTTGGTTACATCACGAATGAAATTATCCACCTCTTTTTGTTCAAGCTGAATTTCCTTTTCCCCTTGAACCAGCACCCACTCTTTTTCCGTTTTGGTCGTCATTGTCGAATCATCATTCATCACTTCAACTTCTTTTTCAATCTTTTTGATCACCAATTCTTTGCCATTGGCGACCAGACCGACTATTGCCAGCTTTTCCTTATCCTGATCCACTGCCTGAAGGTCGACAAAGTTATTATTGTTAAATTTGGTGAGAGTATCGATTTCTCCAGAAATATTCAAGCTGGAGAGTAGATTTTTATCGACTGAATAAACCTTCTCTTTCCCACCAAAACGAACAAATCCTGAATTGTAGTCCTCGCCCTTTTTTCCAATTACAAGGTTTGCCAGGGGTTTATTGGCTTCGTCTTTTAAAATTAGGTGAATGCCCTGCGCATCACTAATCTTATAATTTTCAAAATGTTTGGGATCGGATGAACGCACATTTCCGGTCATCTCAAGTACATTATTCAATAATCCATCAATCTTACTTTTTTGAGCCTTGCAATTGTATTTGGTTTGAATAAACCAATTATCCTCATTTTGAGTAAATACCATTTTTAACGGTTGATCTGAACCGGTTTCCTTATAAATTTCGATATTCTTAATATCCTCTTTGGCTACGCCGAAAACGACGTTCTGGACTAACTCATCGACATTCACACCAGCATGTCTTGGCTTAGTGATGAAATACACAATGAGCAAGAAAACAAAAACACCAGCGAATATATACAGATGTTTTTCTTTCATTGTAACTATCCTCTTTTTATTGATTCTGATGTTTAATTTTTTTTTGCTTTTTTAGTTAACTGAAATTTAATATAAGATACTGCTTCTGGATACTCGATACTGGATAATGGATTCTGGATATTAGATACTGTGTATTATTTATCAACTATCGAATATCAAGCATCAAGTATCCAGAATCCAGCATCAAGTATCCAGCTTACTTCTTCTTCCGTTTAAGTGTCACAAAAATTCCCAGCCCCACCAGAACGAGCGGTGGAAACCAGACCACAAAAGCTTTGGATAATGCCTTGCCCACGCCACTGGTTGCTTTGATTCGCCGGGCAGCGATATTTTTGGAACGAATATTGATCAAATCATCGCCCAGTGTTAAAGCATCAACAGAGTTGAGTAGTAGCGCTTTGTGACTGTTAACAGATTGAAGGATGTCGTTTTTAAATATATTGCTGCATCCCATGGCTATGATTTTGTTTTCAATTGGATCACCAGTAATTTCAGAAGGCAAGTCTTGTTCAGTTGTATCTGTATCCATTGCACCTGGCTCATCGGGCCATTTCGGAATAGCTTGATCCACGTACTTTGACTTGAATTTGCCTTCCACCAGGAGTCCCAAGGTTTGACGCTTCAAGACATCTTCACCAGCCGGCTCTGAAACATCAATGTTGCCGTAGCCCATGCCTTCCCTGGTCCAGCTAAAATTGCTCGAAGTAAACAACGTTTTGAAGCCAAGATTGTTCTCTTTCATGATCTCTTTATGAACAAGCATACGACTACCATACATATAAAACAACTCAGAAATTTTGTTTGAAATCGAAACTTCTGAATTAATGTTTTCAGCATTGACTTTAATAATCACTGGTTTGGTGACTGGCTCAAATCGCTGCTGACGAATTTGAAACATCCCCATCTTTCTGGTCTGGTAAACTGGTATTTGAATGTATGCCGTATTCCTATCCATAAAAACTTTGTCATCCAATTCAAATCCAAAATCTTTCACCACGGTATTGATGTTCAATCTTGAAGGCATGCCTCGAAGATCGAATTGTCCTGGCTCATTCCGAGATGGAGTGATTTGGTAGTTATATTGCTGTGCCGCCATGATAATCCGAACACCTTTGTGAATGAGTTTGACGATCTCATACAGTTGACGTTCATTCAGAGGTTGATCTATCATCAACAACATCGTCTGAATATCTTCAGGAATTGGAGCATCCTTCTTGATATTGGTTCGGGTCACATCATAGCCCGATTCCCTTAATAATTTTTCAGCAAAAGTGTATTGATCGGGCGGTGGTTGTTGTCGTTGATAATATTGTCGATATTGCGGCGGAATCTCCGGCTGTGCCGGGTAAAATCCGATTTTGGGTCTCTTATTGGAAATTAATTTATAAATCCGGGACATGATATCATATTCTAAATTCCCAAACGTTTCGGGACGAACTTCTTCGATCACATCTTCTTTACGATCTAAATAAGAAAGAACAAGAGAAGAGTAGATTCTTTTAACAGATAACTCATCCCGCTCCGTGCTTTGCACACCAAAGGGAATTACGCCTCGTTCATAAAGCCTCTCCGCGATTTTCTTTCGCGTAATTGTCGGTTTTTGTTCAGCTTGAATGATATCTTTTTCTTCTTCTTTCTTTTCTTCTTCTTTTTCTTTTATCTCTTCATAAGCTTCCTTCTCCTCTTCGGCGGAAGGATCGAACACCGTGTAATTTAAATTACCCCGGGAAACCAATCGTAACTCTTCTAATTTGTCAATAACATCCCGCTCCAGGTTTTTCCACTGGGTCGGCATCTTTTCGGAAGATGATACATAATAGGTTACGTCTATTGGCGCTTCCAATTTTGAGAGAATCTTCCCTACTGACGGAGATAATTTGTAAACACTATTGGCAGTGAGATCGAATCTCCCAATATTGATATTATTAAAAATCATATTGACTGCAATAACGATTCCAGCCAGCAAAAGGGCACCAATAACAAATGTCGTAATAAAATATTGCTTCAAATCTTTCATGTTAGAATTTCCTCCTTTCCAGTGATTTTGCATTTAGATAGAGGAATAATGCAGTGAACGACACAAAATAAATAATACTTTTCAGATCAATTACGCCCCGCTCAATATCATTAAAATGGCGGGTGACGCCTACATATTGGTACAAGAAATCTCCCAATCCCGAAATCCAGCCATCGATCACCATGGGTACATATTGCCAGCCGATCAATGCCAGAAATCCACAACTGATGCTGGTAATAATCAGGGAGACGATCTGATCTGAAAAGAAACCGGAGATGAATATTCCGACCGCCAGGAAAAATGCCCCGAGTAAAATTGCGCCGAAATATCCACCAATAATGGGACCAAAATCAGGCTTCCCTAAAATAACAAGCAAAATCGGGATCGCTAATGTCCCTGCCAGCGCCACTAAATAAAACAGGAAGCTGGCTAAGAATTTTCCCACTACGATATGCTCAGTTCTCATTGGCAAGGTCAGCAGCAGCTCGACCGTGCCCAATTTGTGTTCCTCTGACCAGAGCCGCATGGAAACGGCCGGGATGAAAATCAAGCCTAACGTTAAGGGCAATTGCGAAAAAAATGCACGCATGTCGGCATTGCCAAAGAAAAAGAAATGGAACATGTACAAGCCGCTATTGAGCACTACAAAAATCACCGTGAAAACATAAGCGATCGGTGAGTAGAAATATGCTCGAAATTCTCGTCTAAAAATGATTCCAATATCTCTCATGCCGCACCTCCTTCCTCACTGTCGGGTTCCACTTGTTCTGGTTGCTCCCCTTCATTTTGATTAGAACCAGCGGATTGAGTTAATCGAATAAACGAGTCTTCCAGCGAAAGTTTTTCTGGATGGAATTCAAGGATTTTCCACTGTTGTTCTTTAATCAGATCATTTAGTTTGCTGATTGAATCGACAGATGATTTGAAAAATAGATGAGCCCCGATTTCTCCCCTGCGGCGATTATCATCATGTTGCACATCTTCAATGCCTGAAACCAGTTTCAAAGCTGCCTCAAAATCCTTTTTGGTGCTTTTTACAGCAATATAGACAGAGCTCCGCTTGGTTACCTGCTTCCTTAATTCATCGAAAGAGCCATCGGCAACAATGCGACCTTCATTGATAACCAGAATCCGATCAGCAATCGTTGTTACCTCAGGAAGAATGTGCGTGCTTAAAATAATGGTTTTTTCATGTGCCAGGTCTTTGATTAATTTTCTGATCCCAATAATCTGCAGTGGGTCCAATCCTGATGTTGGCTCGTCGAGAATCAGCACATCCGGATCATGGATCAATGCCTGGGCTAAACAGGTTCGCTGCTTAAAACCTTTAGAGAGTACTCCAATTTTTCGATGGAGCACCGGTTCCAGACCAGCAGCCTGTACTACCCAGTCATACCGTTGTTTAAATTTACCGTTCAAATGCCGGGCATCCCCAATGAATTGGAGATACTCATCAACTAACATATCGGCATATAATGGCACGGTTTCTGGAAGATAGCCGATCAGTTTTCGTACTTCCAGCGGATTCTCCAGAACATCATGCCCACCGACCTGTGCCGTACCCGAAGTCGGTGCCGTGTAAGTCGTAATGATCTTCATGCCTGTTGACTTTCCAGCACCATTGGGACCAACAAAACCGACGATTTCGCCCTTCTTGATTTTAAAACTGACATCAATCAGCGCTTTGGTGAGTCCATAATTTTTACATACTTTTTCTAATTCAATCATAACGTATCCCTTTGTTACGATTCCACTTTTTGTTTGACTTATATTTATGTTACTGCATCGGAATTTTAAAATGGCAAAATAATTTGCTGTCAAAATAATTTTTTATATTATTTTGCCAGACAATTATTTTGCCTATTTTATTTAAAGAAAAGATCACGAGAATAATTATAAAAATGAGAGAAAATGATGAAGAAAAAACAGTGCTCAATGAAAATAACGAATCCATTTTTTTTTGAATGCCTCGCCAAACCTTTCTCCGAATTTATATTACTGTTCTTCAAAATTACAAATCTGCTTATTCACTTCATAAACAAAGGATAAGGTCAAAATCACTTTGAAAATTAAAATCAAGATTATAAACGTCATAAGTTTAATTAATGTTCCCTTTAAAAATGAATTTTTCAAAGATGAATAAAACTTTTGAAATTTTCATACGGCAAAATGTTTACATTCCATTTTATCTTATTTCAGCTATTTTAATCCTATGTAGCTTCCATTGAATATTTTAATTAATATTTCCTAACCAGCGGGCTTTTTTGCACAATCAATAAAGCCCATTTCTCAAACAATTGCACATAATTTTCTCGAGTCGGAAAATCTAAAAAATTCAAATCATTTCCCAGCTTCCCATAACCAACGATCTTTTGTTTATTGTTATCCCAGAGCAAATAATTGACGCCAGCTTGCATGGAATATCTTTGCACAGTTCCTCTTCCAAGTCCTCCACTTTCCTCTCGAAAATCTTTTATGAACAGCAAGTCCTCAAAGAAAAGAACATAGTCTGGAGTGGTATCATAATATTTTACATCGCCTGATAATGGAACAAACATTTTGGTATGTGTTCCGTTCTCAAATAATAATTGTTGATAAGAATATTCAATATTGGTCGGCTTAAAAAAGGGATCGATCCCATAAATTTTGGCAACGGTTTTCTCTGCTAAGGCCGGTCCCATATAATTATTAAAATATTCACGCTCCTGTTGATTGAACATGTCGACTTTAGTTGCATCTCCCTGCAACAATTCCTCCTGCACATTTTTGCTGATAATGTCCGTATTCAATGCCATAACCATTAAAGATGCACTGAAGTAATTGGAATTTTCATATTCGGGATCAATAAATTGATAATTTGAAGAAGATACACAATAAAGAAAAGAAGTTACTATGATAAACAGAATAAGTTTAAAGAAATTAAAACCATAACTTTTAGAATTTTGCATTAAATTGATCTCTTTCAATTATATCACGTTTTTATGATTGAATGATTCACTCCAATTTATTCTTATTCTGAACTACGTGAAAATGAAAATCAAGTTGCCAGAATTTTTGATTAAATCCTTATTCTTTCAAAAAGAGAAAAATGAAATGAATTAAATGTGAGAATGATGTAGCAGTGCTTTGAATAATTATATCTGGTTATTACTGATCCGATCCAATCAGTTCCTCAATTCTCTGAATAAAATCTTTCATCTCTTGAAATAATTCCAGAATTTCATCTTTAGAAAATTTTATGTAATCAGCATAATCGCCCTTCGATATTTTATCTTATGCTCTATGGATGATTTGAGATCGATAAGGTTCTCCTTCACAAAATTCTTATTGAACCACCCGATGAGTTGCAGATGTTTTGATGTCTCGAATTTATTTTTTAAGGCAAGGGCAGTCAAAATATAAAACATGCCGTAATAGATTCTATTGACAGCCAGATTCATTTTATCATTGTCCAGCAGAAATTGAACATCTTCGATTGCTTCTTCGGCTTTTTTGATTCGATAAGTAATCAGAGCATTTCGATCTTCGTCATGGAGTGTCATACGGTGACTCCATGTTCAAGTGCATCAAGAATGAACGGCTGTTTGTCTGTTTTAGTATTTAACTCATTTTGAGAAATAATTTTTATATCCGTAATAATATCATGCTTTAAATCGATTTGATAACAGACGTCTAAAATTTCATTTTCTGTGCGCCAATCATAAT
>CBFDBN010000210.1:0-6897 GCA_965603055.1 uncultured bacterium
AGTTTGAGTGAATTGAATTAAAATTCCGCATTCGATAATCCTAAATCTAAAATCGGATATCGGTCCCAACAATCACTTTAATATCAAACAGTTGAGTATTAACAATCGACAACTGTTGTCCCAGCATTTTCCCCAATTCTTTTGCCAAACTATTGCGCGATGGATCACATTTCACGAATGATACCCGGTAGGTTTTTTTATCGGCATTTCGAAAGTCCACAACTGCCAACCGTTTGTCATTAATTTTTCGTTGATTCAGTTGTTCAGTTACCCGCCGGGCAAGACCCGGTACTGTAAATCCATTTAAAATTTCCAGGTAATAATCAACATCAGCGCCAGCTTGCGCATCCATGTAATTTGTTTGGAGTTGTGGCACCTCAAAATTCGCACCAATTACCAGTGTAATATCTAATGGCGAAACATCGGGAGTCACCTCAAAGTATTGAGCAAACAAACGCTGATATTGATCGATTCTTGCTTGAATGACATTGGTCTTTTCAGAATTATCACTTCGTCGCCATAATATTTTAGATTTTTGAAGTCTATAGGAAGACTTCACCTGGTTGACCTGGTCGACATCTGAAAACACTTTCAGGTCTTTTATGAAGCTATTCCATGTCAGATTTCTTTTGAAAGAACCATCTATGATAACGACATTGAGTTTTATCGCTCCCGCAAATTCTGGCTGTTGTTCGGATACAATTTCGGGAGATTCTTCAATTTCATCAATAACGGGCTGTACTGTTGGTGCTGGTTCCGCTGCTTCATTTTCTTTGCCCGTCGGCATTTTCGAATCATCCACCTGGATCAACGAGTCTGCTACTACTTTGCTTTCAGTAGCTCCCTTTCTTGATTGCCAGTATTTCGGTATATATTTAATACCCAGGAAAGCAAGAATCGCAATAAATGCAATTATGGGAATGATGTTCAAAAGTTGTCGAATAGAAAAAGTTTGCCGGCGATCACGAGTCGTCGATCTCCGAATAATAGGTCGACGAACACCCCGATCCTGCGAAAACTCAGCGACACTCACTTTTTCCTCAGGCGGAATTTGCCCTTCCTCCCAAGTCGATCGATAACGAACGCCTTTGATGACGATCTGGCGTTCCGCTGGCTCAACCGTTTCAACCGGCGGTGTTATTGATGTTTCGCCGGTTTCAATTCGTTTAATGCTTTTAACCTTTATCATCACAGCAGTTACATCATCGGTAGACTGGTTAGCAACAGCCTGTTTAACAATCAATTCACAACCCGGCTGGGGCGAGGTTGTTGTAATAATACTCTGAATTTCCCGTTCATCGATGCTATCATAGACGCCATCGGTACACAATAAAATAGTATCATTGATTTGCAGCTTTCGGCTGATCATGTCAATCTTCAAGTCTTCATCAATACCCAGGGCGCGCACCAGGACTTTTCCATTGCTTTCGCCGCTAATTTCGCGCTCGTGGTCATTTTTTTCCATATCAAGTGAATGACTTTTGGTCAGCGTTTCAAAAATATTATTACTCAATAGAAATGCGCGACAGATTCCGATGTGAGCCAGGTAGAGACTTTCTTGATGGAGCACTCCACACGTCAGTGAAATTGAAAAACGAGTAGTGGAGTGATTCTCAATGTTCGCATCAATCAGCGCTCTATTTGCCCTTAGAAACGATTTGGAAAGCATCTCCTCAACCGTTCCAACCCAGGGCTCTTCATAATATTCCTGAATCACTGTCTGGATAGCCAATTTACTGGCAAATCCCCCCAGTCCATCTTCTCCGTTACCATCGGCAACCATAAACATCTGTCCCCTGAGTAGCAGAACTTCAGGCTGCTGGGGGAAAAAATAGCCGATGTTGTCTTCATTTTGAGCTCGATTGACGCCTGGAGCAGTTTGCTTACCAATCTCCAACCTGAAAATCATATTGCTTGCAGACAATTTATGCTCTCCCCAATATTTTTAATGAATTTATATAATGACAATATAAAACGTAAGGATTTAAAAATCAAGTAAAAAAATTAGATTTAGGTAATCACTTGGTTATGGGTGATTAGAGTTACTGACCGATCGCTTAATTTGTTGATTTTCTATGTTTGTTTCAGCTTTAAGCGACCGGTCAGTCCCCCTGTAACTGAGTGATTACCACCCCCCTTAATTTTCTGTTTGACTTTTTTAGAAAAGATTTATATATTGATCAAGAATCTAAAGAAAATGTAAAAGATGAAATATATGAATAACCATCGAGCGTCTGTCCCATTTGATCCCCATTATTTTGAAAAAAAATCAAAACAAGGGGATTAAAAATCAGCGAAAGATACCTGTACATCAATGTGACGGATTTAAAAATATTTGAGCAATAGTGTATTTAATTTTATTGTTCGGGAGGAACCATGCAAACAACAATCGATCCGATGAACCTGGGGGATATTTTTGACCGATTATTTAGGCTGATTGGCAAAACCGCGTTACGCAATTTGATCATTGCGAGTATCATCCTCATTCCGGCTGCGATTATTTTTACCTATGGAATGAATGACTTCTTCTCTGTAATTTCTCAAAATATTCGGGAAGCGGAATTTAATAATCGATTTGCCAATGAATATTTTTTCAGTTTATTTAAGGGACTAACATTTTTTTCCATTACTTATGCCGTTTTCATGCTGGCTTATTTAGCTGCTATGGTTGGGGTAACAATCGTCGGCTGTGCGGAGATGAGCAATAAGCAGCTTAGCTGGAATGAAGCGCTGAGCCAAGCTTTCAGTATTCGACTATTGCGAATTTATGGGCAGACGATTCTCGAGTATCTTGCGCTGGGTTGCCTGTTCATTATTCCCATTTTTGTTATAGCGGTTGCTGCCAGTGAAAAATCAATTGGGGTGACGCTTTTTGGAGTGATGCTATGCCTGGTAGCTACAGTTTTTGTAACCTATCTCTGGGTGCGTTGGGCATTCGCACTGCCGGCTATAGCCTGGGAAGATGCAGGTGTTATCCAATCATTTGGCAGGAGTTCATTTTTGGTGAAAGGTTTCTGGTGGCGAACTTTTGGCATTATTCTGTTGTTAAATATAATCGCTCAATTTGCGATTTCGATTGTTACAACACCGATCCAGTTCGTGGCGCTATGGGGATTTTTTTCCAGGTATTTTTCGATGATCGGCTCGATTTCAAAAGGTGCGGTGGATTCCTTTGAAATCCTTGAATTATTTAACTCACTCGGAATTGGTATGGGGATCGTTATATTCATCAGTTACTTATTAATGTTATTGGTGTTACCTTTAATTACAGTGGTGATGTATTTCGATCTCCGGGCAAGAAAGAATGAATTCTCTGGTACCGCTGAGTAAAAATAGCTTAAAAAATAGAGCAAGAATTTGATAAACAAGAATTTTATAGCAGAATAATTTATAGCAGAATGATGAATATCAGTTGCTTTCAATTGATTTCAAAGTAATACTATCATGCTTTCTATTTTTTTATTATCCTGCCATTAATAATTCTGCCTATATTTTTGATTCTGTAATTTTGACAATGCATCACCATCTATGAATAGTTAGCTCAATTTTATATTAGATAATTTTTCAATATTTATTTTCTCTGCGTTCTCAGCGAACTCGGCGGTAAAGAAGTTAATTATTTTTTCACAGGATTTTAAAAAAGCAATGCAATTTGATCAACATATTAACGAGAATGAATTTCCAGTCGAATCCCTGCCTGAATTGGATGGAAGCTGGGAAAGAAAAGGTCGCAGCCCCAATACTGCTGCGGTCGTGGGATTATTGGGAATTGGTGCGCTCTATTTTAATGCGCAGGTTATTATCTTCATGATTGGTCTGCTTCTTACAATGACGATCAATCCCGCGCCAGAGACATCAGCTACTTTCACCGAACGGATTTCGACCACGGCAGGACTTTATACGCCGGCAATGCGGATTTCCCTGGTCATTTCACAGTTCTTATTTATGTTGTTTCCCACCTGGCTATTGGTAAAACGCTGGCATACACTTGACGTTCGGAAATATATTCGCCTGAAATCTATTCCAGTTAAGGAAATCATCCTTGCAGTGCTTGCCACACTGGCGATTATTCCAACTGGCGCATACATCGGTAATGAGTTTTTACGGTGGTTTAAATTCCCGGATGTTTTCTTTGAATTTTACCAGGAACTTTTTTCCGCTCATTCCCTGCCAGAGTTTACCTGGTTGGTTTTTCTTGTTGCCGTTACTCCTGCTATTTGTGAAGAGATTTTTTTTCGTGGTTATGTACAACGGACCTTTGAAAGGACAATTAAAGCTAAAAGTGTGATTCTGGTGGGAGTTATCTGTGGACTGTTTCATGTACAGCCGCTCAGCTTGGTTACGCATACTTTATTAGGAATAAACTTTGGTTTCTTTTATTACAGAAGCAAAAGCCTGCTGCCTGCCATGGCAGGACATTTCAGCAATAACTTTTTAGCGATTTTATTGTATTACAAAGAAATTAAAATCGGCGGGGTTAACCTTTTGACAGCTGATCAGATTCCCTTCTTGTGGGTTTTAGTTACCCTACCGTTTGGAATTTTAATTTTGTACGCTTATTATAAATTGACAAAACAAAGAAATGAAAACTTTTCATAAAAAGTTGTTGTTCATATTTTTGTTCCTCTCTCTACCTCAATGCGCTGTAAATCAACAACAAAACTCTGAAGCGTGGATTCGGATCAACCAGCTTGGTTACCCGCCCAATTCCAAAAAAATTGCTGTATTTGTCAGCAAAGAAAACATCCAATGTACCGATTTTGAGTTGATAGATGCGCAAACCAATCAGCCAGCATGGTCATTTTCCAGTGTAAAATCAACCGGCGCTTATGGTCCATTCACACAAACTTTTCGATTGGATTTCAGTGAATTTCAAACTGAAGGACAATTTTATTTAAAAGCGGGTCGAATTAAGTCTCCAGTATTCAAAATCAACAGTGATGTTTATGACGGAACCGCAGATTTTTTATTAAAATACATGCGGCAGCAACGCTGTGGTTTCAATCCTTTTTTAAATGACTCCTGCCATACTCATGACGGCTATACGATTTACGGTCCCATGCCCGACGGAACCCATATCGATGTAATTGGAGGCTGGCATGATGCGGCTGATTATTTGCAATATGTAGCAACATCGGCTAATGCGACTTTTAATTTACTTTTTGCTTATCGAGAAAATCCTGAATCGTTTGATGATAAATTCAATGCCAGTGGTTTACCGGGAGCGAATGGCATCCCTGATGTTATAGATGAAGCCAGGTGGGGACTGGATTGGCTATTAAAGATGCACCCGCGGGATGATTGGATGTTCAATCAAATCGCCGACGATCGAGATCATCGCGGCTGGCGCCTGCCGACGGACGACACCACCAGCTATGGTAAAGGTTTAGAGCGACCGGTCTATTTCTGTTCCGGCGAAATTCAAGGTGTTTTTAATAATAAAAATCGAGCTACCGGGGTTGCTTCGACGGCTGGTAAGTTTGCTGCTGCTTTTGCGCTGGGGGCTGAAATCTTTAAAGATATTGATCCCGGTTATGCAAATAGATTGATACCCAAAGCCCACTCCGCCTATCAACTTGGAAAAAACAATCCCGGTGTCTGTCAAACTGCTCCATGTCGGGCGCCTTATTTTTATGAAGAAGACAACTGGGTCGATGATATGGAACTGGGCGCTGCTGAACTCTATGGCATAACTAACAATATCGAATTTTTACAAGAAGCGATAGATTTTAGTCATAAAGAAGCGATAACTCCGTGGATGGGAGCAGATACGGCGCGTCACTACCAGTGGTATCCTTTCATGAATATGGGGCATTATGAATTGGCAAGAATCGCTCAACAAGATGTAAAAGAGAAGTTAATCGACTATTATCGAGAAGGGATTGAAAAAGTCTGGCAGCGAGGCAAGGACAATGCTTTTATAATGGGCGTACCTTTTATCTGGTGTTCCAATAATTTAGTAACTGCACTGATGACGCAATGCCAGCTTTATCGGCAGCTATCCGGGGATAATAAATATTTGGAGTTGGAAGCAGCCATGCGAGATTGGCTGTTTGGCTGCAATCCCTGGGGCGTGAGTATGGTGATCGGTCTTCCGGCAGATGGAGTTTACGCCCATGATCCGCATTCAGCTTTTTCGCATCTTTATGGCTATAAACTCGATGGCGGTCTGCTGGATGGACCGGTTTACGGCAGTATTTTTAAGAATTTAAAATACGTGACGCTTCGAGAACAAGATGAATATGCTCCATTTCAGTCCGACCTGGTGGTTTATCATGATGACATGGGAGATTATGCCACCAATGAACCAACAATGGATGGCACTGCGAGTTTAGTCTACTACCTGGCAGCGATGGAAAAGGAGGGACTGATCTCATCGAGTAACAATGTTGACACGACACGCTTCAACAGGGCTTTTGAATACGATCATGGCGCCATTATTCGGGGTGATAGAACCAAAAAAGAATTAGCCCTGGTATTCACCGGCGATCAATTTGCTGATGGCGGAGGTCATATCCGAAAAGTTCTGTCCAATTATGAAATCAAAGCCTCTTTTTTCTTTACGGGAAATTTTTATCGAAATCCAGCATTCAAAGAAATCATTTCAGGCTTAAAATCAGACCAACATTATCTCGGCGCTCATTCGGATCAACATTTGCTCTATTGTGACTGGGAAAATAGGGATAGTCTTTTGGTCAGCAAACAACAATTTCTATCTGATTTAAAAAATAATTATTCGATTATGAAACAATTCGGAATTAGCAAATCACAGGCTAAATATTTCCTTCCACCCTTTGAATGGTATAACAGCACGATTGCAAATTGGAGTCAACAATTTGGTTTGATGCTGGTGAATTATTCGCCCGGCACAAAATCGCATACTGATTGGACTTATCC
>CBFDBN010000211.1:0-6849 GCA_965603055.1 uncultured bacterium
ATTATCATATTAAATCGAGACAGAGGAGGTCATGGCAGAAAATCGATCAATAAAGACAGACTCAAACTTATTTCAATCTTTCATTCAATGGCACAAAAAACGTCGTGATAAAAAAATTCAAAAGAGAAAAGCCAGCAACAAAAGTAAGGTTCGAGAATATGTAGAAGCGATTCTTGTTGCATTTGCTGCTGCAATGATTTTACGGATTCTGGTCGTGCAGGCATTTCGCATTCCCACCGGCTCAATGAAAGACACACTATTAGTCGGGGACTTTTTACTGGTAAATAAATTCATCTATGGTGTCCGAACACCTGATCATATTCCGCTGGTAAATGTAAAAGTGCCTTATTTCAGGCTTCCGGCTCTTAAAGAACCAAAACCAGGAAATATCATTGTATTTAAATATCCCCTGGATACCAAACTTGATTATATTAAGCGATGTATCGCGGTAGGAGGTCAAACGGTTGAGGTGCGAAAAGGGTATGTTTATGTTGATGGGAAACCCGAGGGGGAATCAGAATTTGTCAAACGTGTCTACGATTCTGCTGAAGGTGTTTATGTTCTACACTACAAAATAACCAAGGATAATGGCAAATCTTATGTGATACGAGTCCAGGAAAATACTAATTATATATCATCTAATTTTGGTCCAATACAAGCGGGCAACGGTCACACAGTTGAGATACGACTGGGGCAAGTTTTTGTAGACGGCAAACCTGGAAGCAAAGCAGAACTACTGGATAAAACTTTCCTGGAAGGGAAGGAAAAATATAGGCTCCGTTTTTCGATAGCCTATGAAGCTGAAAATCCTATTTTGGCTGACTTCTACCAGGAAGCTCAACGTATACCTGAGAATTACGGACCAGTAACAGTCCCGGAAGGTCATCTTTTCGCCATGGGAGACAATCGAAACAATAGCTCTGACAGCCGCTATTGGGGATTTTTACCCCGGGAAAATATCGTTGGGCAGGCATTGATCATCTACTGGTCCTGGAATAACCAGGTGCCCTTATACAAAATATTTAAAAAAGTTCGTTGGGTAAGAATCGGGGATTTGATTCGATAGTTTCGCTTCAGGTACAATCAAGGAGTTATTAAATGTTGGGTGTAAGACGTGGAGTGCTCTGCTCAGCAACTTGTATGATAGATTTATTGATGAAAAGAAAACCACGACTGTCTAATGAAGAAGACAATTCGTGGTTTTTATTTTATGAAATTGGGGAATTTACATCCATCCTTATCTTATCGCCGTCAGGATAAAAAGTTTAGAAATGAAAGCTGGTCTTTACATCCATATACCTTTTTGCATAAACAAATGTGCTTATTGTGATTTCTATTCAGAATTAGCCGAGCATTCGTTGATCGATCAATTTTTAGATGCCCTGGAATCTGAAATTGATCTCTATGCCAGGCATCCTGTTTTTTCGAGCATTGAATTTGAGACAATATATCTCGGGGGCGGAACACCGTCATTATTATCCACCGGGCAGATCGATAAATTAGTAAATAAAGCACAGCGTCTTTTTCGCTTCAACAAAAATTTTGAGTTTACCATAGAGGCAAATCCAGAGACTGTTTCGCCAACGAAGTTACAAGACTATTTCGCAATTGGGATCAATCGAATAAGTTTGGGGATACAATCCTTTTCCGATTCAGAATTACAAACATTGGACCGGATCCATCTCGCCGATCAGGCAAAAAAGTGTATCGAATGGACGTCTCAAGCAGGATGCAACAATATTAACCTGGACCTGATATTTGCCATACCGGGTCAAACTTTAAATAAATGGAAACAAAATGTTGAGCAGGCAATACAGCTCAAACCACAACATTTATCAATCTATGGTTTAACAATTGAGCCTGGAACTCCGTTAGAGCGACAGATTTTATCTGGCGAGCTCAAAAAAATTAATGAAGAAACCGAATGGGGGATGTATCTCTGGTCCATCGATGCATTATCGAATGCAGGTTATCAGCACTATGAAATTTCCAATTTTGCTTTGCCCGGCTTTGGATGCAGACATAATTTGATGTATTGGAATGGATCACCTTACCTGGGTCTCGGTCCCTCTGCCCATTCGTTCTGGGAGGGTCATCGTCAGTGGAATGTCGATTCAGTGGAAAAATATGTTGATCTGCTAACAACTGGTACGCTACCAACTGCCGGGCAAGAGGAGTTGTCCCGGGAGCAGAAAATTTTGGAGTTTCTTTATTTAAATTTAAGAACAAGTCAGGGCATCGATATACTTCAATTCGAAGATCAGTTCCAGGTATCTTTTACAGAGAAATTTAAAAGGGTACTTGAACGTTTGAATGAATATTCTGATGGAGACCTTTTTCAATTTCAAAAAAACAAGTTCAAATTAAGACCCAATGGATTTGTCCTCTTTGATGAGATCTGTCAATATTTTGCTGATGAAATCTAGATTGTTATTATTTTTATTGACTTATTCAGAATAATTTTTTATTATTAAGGCGGAGTTCCGCTGGTGATCAATCCATACAAACGCTTAGATGTCTTTAAATGCAAATCATTAGGTCACTCTAAATTCGAAAATCGTGTATCGGTGCATCATGTGTTGAGGGTGAAAAACTGTTATCCCCAAGGATGTATCTACTTTTTGTGGCGATGTCATCTGTTAAATAAAGGAAAGAGTTGTAATAAAGGTTATCGCCATGTTGGCCGAAAATGTTTTGGCTGCCGACATTATTTCGATGAAAAAATTCATAATCAACCGGTCTTACTGTTGTCTGAAGATGAATACCATCATTTTTTAGATGAATTAGAGGACTTCGAGGATTGGCTTGAATCCATCAAAGATAAGCAGTTAGATATTCAAGGAACGATTAAAACAGTTAAGCCAGCATTAACAAAGATAATTCATCACCAGGGCAGTCATTTAAACCTGTATGGCTATTTCATTCATTTTGATGAAACCTTTATCGATACCGTCCACTGGGAAGATCATTGTTACGCATTTATTTTTTCCGATCAGCAGGAGCGGTTTCGATTTGCCCCGGCGGATAAAATCGAATTTCGGGCAAAAGTTGAGCTAAAAGAAGGACGATTGGTATTTAAAAAATTAAATAGCGTTGAATTTTTAGATCGTTCCAGAAAACCAACCTGGTCAAAAAGCCAGGCATTGGTGGTAAAACATACTACAATCTCATTCACTCCGCAACCGACAAAATGTTTGCAATGCGACCAGGGTGTGTTGGTGGATGTTATCGACAAATCACGTCCTCAATGGGAACGAAGTCGCGAGCTTTTTTGTTTAAAATCTTTTCCTGGTCCAGAGGTGTGTTACTATACGATTGAGAAAAAGCTGGTAGAAGAGATTGATCAGTGCCCGGATTAGGGGTGATTTGATAATTGGGGAACTGTGTAATTCGGTAAATAGCTTAACTAGCAATTACCAAATTTCTAGTTACCTAATCTGGACAAGCCAGAACCAAAAAGAAAAAGAATTTGTCCTCAGAAATGAAATCCCACAGAAATAAATTTTTAGTTTTTTTAATTCTGAGAGATTTCAATTCTGAGACCTAAAAAGTCTTTGCTCTTTGGGCAAGAATTTAACTTTTTAGATAATAAAATAAAACTGACAGCAAGGAGGATTAACAAAGAAAATGGCAAAAGGAATTACGAAACGCACTGAAGATTATTCACGCTGGTATACTGATGTTATAGCGGCAGGAGAATTAGCAGATTATGCGCCGGTTAAAGGCTGTATGGTAATAAAACCGAATGGCTATGCTTTATGGGAAAAAATGCAAGCTACACTGGATAAAATGTTTAAGGATTCGGGACATGTGAACGCCTACTTTCCACTTTTCATTCCCGAAAGCTTCATGAAAAAGGAAGCGGATCATGTGGAAGGATTTGCGCCGGAATGTGCTGTGGTAACCCATGGCGGTGGAAAGAAATTGGAAGAGCCATTATTTATCCGTCCCACATCGGAGACAATTATCTGGAGCATGTATAAAAAATGGATTCAATCCTATCGAGATTTGCCGATTTTAATCAATCAATGGGCGAATGTGGTCCGCTGGGAAATGCGCACTCGTTTGTTTTTACGGACAACTGAATTCCTCTGGCAGGAAGGACATACCGCTCATGCTACTGATGAACAGGCTGAAGAAGAGACATTGAAAATTTTAGAAATATATACCAAATTTGCTGAAGAGTATATGGCGATTCCAGTTATCCAGGGACTAAAAACCGAAAAAGAAAGATTCGCCGGGGCTGTTCGGACTTATTGTATTGAATCCATGATGCAGGATAAAAAAGCGCTCCAGGCAGGGACTTCTCATAACCTGGGACAAAATTTTGCTAAAGCATTCGATGTTACTTTTCAGGATGAAGATGGCGAAGTTAAATCTGTTTATGCTACCAGTTGGGGCGTTTCGACACGATTAATCGGGGCGATTATTATGACCCATGGTGATGATAATGGAGTTATCATGCCGCCTAAACTGGCTTCGATCCAGCTCGTTATTATTCCAATCACCAAAGGTGAGGAAGAGCGTAACCAGATACTCGAACATATTGAAAAAATCACCATTTCATGGAATGGCAAGTTTAGCTTTAAGGTGGATGATCGGGAAGGTTATCGACCCGGCTGGAAATTTAATGAATGGGAGCAAAGAGGTGTACCGTTAAGAATCGAAATTGGTCCCAAAGACTATGAAAAACAGCAGGTCATACTCGTTCGCCGCGATACACGAGAAAAGACACCAGTGCCCCTGGAAGAATTAACCGTAACAATCGAAAAAACATTGGACAATATTCAGCATAATTTATATAAAAGCGCCTTAAAATTCAGAGAAGACAATACATTTATGATCGACGACTACCAGGAATTTAAGTCCAAAATCGAAGACCCGGGCGGATTTTTCTGGATGCACTGGTGTGGTAAAACCGAATGTGAAGATCGGATGCAGGAAGAAACCAAAGCCACCATCCGTTGCATTCCACTGGAAAATCCTTATATCGAAGCCGGCAGATGTTTGCTTTGTGGGGAGGCGTCCTATCGGCGAGTTATCGCAGGCAAGGCTTATTAATTTTATGGATTGAAACAAACCAGATTACTATCAGAAACCTGGTTTGTTTCACTATTCAATTTTAGCGTAACTATATGAAACCTCAAACTGAATTATTCAAGACAAACCTAACTCATTCAATTTTTAATTTTCAAACAAAAAGTTGCTTTCAAAATGAATCCAGGTCTATAAATCCGTCAAAATCTGTTCAATCCATTAAGTCCGTGTTCAAATAATTTCAAGGAGGGAATTTGGAACAAGCATTAATTGATTTCTTCACAAAGGCAAGCGATCTGGTCTGGGGTCCACCACTGATGATTCTGTTGGTGGGAACCGGCATCTTTCTAACGATTCGATTGAGAGGATTACAATTTCGCGGATTGTGGCATTCTCTCTATTTAGCTTTGATTAAGCGAAAAGAAGAAGGAACGGCAGAAGGGGATATCAGCCATTTTCAAGCTTTGATGACGGCATTGGCTGCCACGGTCGGGACTGGAAATATCGCCGGCGTTGCCACTGCCATTGCTGCAGGTGGACCGGGCGCGCTGTTCTGGATGTGGATTACCGGTCTGTTCGGCATGGCAACCAAATATGCCGAGGCGGTTCTGGCAGTGAAATATCGTGAGGTCGATGAATTCGGCACCATGAGCGGCGGTCCCATGTACTACATTTCAAAAGGATTACGAATGAAATGGCTGGGCACGGTGTTCGCTATTTTTGCGTCCATCGCTGCCTTTGGAATCGGGAACATGGTGCAATCCAATTCTGTCGCCGATGCCATGGAAACCAGCTTTCACGTTGCTCCCTGGATTACCGGCTTAATCCTGGCAATCGCCACTGCATTGGTTATCCTGGGTGGGATTAAAAGCATCGGGCGGGTCACCGGTTTTTTAGTTCCGATTATGATTGTTTTTTACATGGCAGGCGCAATCCTGGTCATGATTATCAACTACAAAGCCGTACCTGAAACATTTTATATGGTATTTAAGTATGCTTTCACACCCCATGCTTTTGTCGGTGGTACATTAGGGTCTTTGATTCGAGTGACCGTGAGGATGGGTGTGGCAAGAGGCGTCTTTTCCAATGAATCGGGACTGGGAAGCGCACCGATTGCTGCCGCAGCCGCCCAAACCAAAAATCCGGTCACCCAGGCGCTGGTATCCATGACGCAAACGTTTATTGATACCATAGTGGTCTGTAGTTTCACCGGCTTTGTTATTATCCAGTCAGGACTCTGGAATAGTGGTTATGATGGCGCTGAATTGACCACCCATGCGTTTAATTATGGACTGCCAGGGAATAGCGGCGGTATCATCGTGGCAATAGGTTTAATTTTCTTTGCCTATTCAACGCTGCTGGGATGGAGTTATTACGGAGAAAAATCGCTGGAGTACTTATTTGGTGCTGCTTGGGTGAAACCGTATCGGGTGGTTTTTTGTATTGTTGTGTTTATCGGTGCCGGTGTAAAATTACAACTGGTCTGGTCAATTGCTGATGTTTTCAATGGACTGATGGCATTGCCGAATTTGATTGGACTTTTAGCGTTATCGGGAGTGATTGTTTCAGAAACGAATAAATATTATAAGAAATAGTCCCAATCAAAGAATAATTCAAATCTAGATTATCTTCGAAGATTCGCGTTTTTCAGGATGTTAAAAAAGGAGACATCACAATGTCCATTAAATCGATTATTTTTTTAATCCTGTTTATCGCTTTAATTTTTTTTATCATCGCCCTAAAGAAAAAATGGATCGGCTCACCATCTGGTGGCATCTTTACCAGCCAGGTCATTATGCACGATCTGGCAAC
>CBFDBN010000212.1:0-6838 GCA_965603055.1 uncultured bacterium
CGGATCAATAGATTTCTTATCGTCACCTATTTTTATCCTGGTTTCGGTATCCGGTACTTGTTTGATACAGACTAAAATGTTCATGAAACCTCCTATATAATATTGTAATTTTATGGTCACTGTCTTGAATGAAAAAATATTTAGATTTTGTAGATTGGTTGAAAATTTTGTATAGCTACAAATGCCCTAGTTAGACTGGGTGATTGTTTTAGTGCTTCTTTTACATCCCATTTATCCATAACAAATGATGTCAATGTACCATTATAATCAGGTCCAATTTTAGCAGTACTACCGGGCGGTGGTATTATAGCTTCACGTAATTCCCGCTTTCGGGATTTTCTCGTCAATTCGATTAGTAGTTTCTTAGGATCAATTAAATCGTCTGGATTGAGTGGAACCAGATCTTTGCGAATCCCTAAAAATGCAGCAAAAGCCTTGCGATCAGCCAGTAACCATGCTTCAACGCTTCTTACAGCTATTCGAAATATTAAATTCTTATGTTTTGGAACAGAGAGCCATTCTTTGATGAGTACCGGAGCACAAGTCGCCTTATCTAAATCAGTTAGTACAAGAAAGGGACTGCCTTTTGCAGCATTATTAAAACCCGAAATCTTTTTCTTCAGATAACCAAATCCACTTTGCTTTAGACAAGTTCCGATTGCATAATATCGATCTGACTGCTGAAGCATCACTCGAAGCACCACTTCACTCAGTAAATCTTCAACTGCAAGATGAATGGGAATTACATTATTCATTAAAGAAATTCACTTGAATAATATTTTGCGGCTCAGTTCCGGGAATAACGGATTCAGCCACACTAAATCCACTTTCAAGTAAGTCTTGTACTTCTTTTATAGAAGAAGCTAATTTTACTTGAGTTCCTTCAACATCAGGTTTAAGCATTAATACTTCATTTCCATCGATACCTTTATCCGAAAGTAGATCGTAACTATGGGTACTGATGATAATCTGTCGCTTTTTTTTATTTTGAATTCTCCAGATCAAACCAGGTAATTGCTGTATAATACTTTTATGAAGTGATAATTCAGGTTCTTCCATAAGTAATAAAGAATCCCCTTCTAACATGGACCAGAGAAAACCAATCAAGCGTAATGTGCCATCAGAGAATTGATCTTCACTCTGTTTGGCACCTTTTGCTCTCCAATGTTCATAAATTGCTTCCAGATGGGGAACACCTCTTAGGTCTTTTGTATCATTGAGTTGTTTGAGTTGAGGCACTGCTATCTTCAGAGCCTGCTCTATTTTTCGTAATCGAGATTTTCTTGTTTTTTCTGGTGTTTTAGCAATCCTTTCCAAAAAATTTCTCCCAAAAGGATCTTCTCGGCTTATCGGTCCAGAAAAAAATTCAGGGTGACGAAGAAGTTGGGGAACAATATGCAAATAATAAACTGACTCGAAAAATTTTACTATTTCTCTAAATTGAACATTGGCATTAATCTGCTCAAGATGAGTCTGAATTAAACGTAACGGATCATCTTTATCTTGCTCATCTGGACGATCAAGAATCAACTCTTCATGCTTCCATACTTTCTCGAATGTCAAATAAGGCTGACGATAGCCTCTGCTTTCCTGTCGTATCCCAAGAGCATATTTCCAAATCGGTCTTTGATCATAATCCACTGCAAGATGAACCTCAATCTCAATGTTTGGATCTTTTCGAGCAGCAAGACAACGTATTTTTGAGATACCGCCACGTTCATTTACTGCTTTCTGTAATCCTCCCCCCTCAGACTTAGCAATATCTCTTAAAAAGCGAAAGGCGTCTAAAAAATTAGACTTACCAGAAGCATTCGCTCCGACCAAAAATATGCGCTTACCTAATGTTACATTCACAGAACGGAAATTTCGCCAATTTTTTAATTTCAGGCGAGTAACTATCATCTAAACACCTTAATTTTTTTTATTAGGTTAATAGTAATGCACACCGTGTTTTTCACTACAGTTAAAATTTTATAAAAATTAGTTAATTACAAAATGACTATTTTAAATATAAAATGATAATCTCACAAAGTCAACGATTTTTTAAGTATATTATATTTTTTCTATCTCCCCACTGCGAAATTCATCCATAATCGGTGGTGGAAAAATTCCAGGTTGTAATAGCACCACTTGGGGACGCGATTCTTTCCAGGTAATCACCTCAAACATTTTACCACTATAAATCGGTCGTGTTGCCAGCAGGGATCGTTCGGTTGTATCGATTTCCAGGTTGGTGCAGCCGCTCACCAGTCCAGTTGGAATCCGTTGTGCTAATCGAGGAAAAAAGTCACAGGCCGAATTGGATAAAGCTGCCATCATGATTTCCGGATTGTGTTGTTGAATCAGGGAGAATAATTGACCGCAAAAAGGCTCGGTTTCGAAATTTTTAAATCGATCATCGCTGGAGAGGAATACTTTATTCGCTCCAGCATGAATTAAAGATTTCGCAAAATTTTCGTCGCTGGAATTCAGCAGAATGGCAGCAACGCCAGTGCCCAATGCATCGGCTAATTCTTTTGCTTTGCCAATCGCTTCAAGAGAACTTTCCTCAATTTCTAAATCAGCGCTTTCCGTATAAACAAAAATACCTGTTGTGGAAATGGCTTGTGATGCTGGAGGTGCCCCCCAAAAATCATAAGCATTTTGATTTTCTTGATCTTGCATAATATTTCTCCATTTTCAACTGCGAATCCTGACAAAAGATGGTGGACAGGTTGCGTAAATTCAGAGTTCCAGAAAAATAAAAAAAATTGGTGAATAATTATATCTTTCATCGATCAAACTGTCTCTGCCAGATATTGACTGTAAACCTTTGTCAATGCTGCTTCAGCACCGATATGATCTGTGGCAAGCTCCAGATCCTGTGCCTTCCACACAACTATCTCCTTTTTATATGCCTTCATAATCTGAAGAGCATTGGGAATTTTAGGTTCTCGAATCGATTTATCAAGCGTTAACAAAGCTGGTAATTTAAGCATGTGATCCCTGGTTTTGTCATTTATCGACGAAGTTGCTGTCAACTGATCGCCTTCAATAGTAACTGAAACAACTGCTGTCACCTGTGGAAGATTGAGAATTTCTGCCACACGCGGTCCAGTTTGCCCGCTAAAACCGATATCAGATTGTGCACCGCACAAAATAAGGTCAAAAGGTTCAAGCTTAGCAATTACCCGACTTAAAACAATTGCATTAACATAGGCATCATTTCCAGAGAATTGGGGATCGTTCAACTGATAACAATTGTCGGTTCCCATCGCATAAGCTTCTCTTAAAATGTCGGCGTCTTCCTCTCTACATAAAGAAATTGCACTGATCGATCCACCATGCGTATTTTTAAGTTCACTTGCTAATTGTAATGCTGACCGATCCCAGGAGTTTAGCACACGCTTCCCGGTTTCAATAACCTGTCCCTTGCTGCGGCTTACTTTGAGTTTGTTCAAGTCAGGGACAGGTTTGATGAGTACAATAATTTTCATCGAACGCTCCTTTCAAATTAATACCCCCCTTTTTTCATCACATCGCGGGCGATGATCATCCGCTGAATCTCGTTTGTGCCTTCAAAGATAAGATTGATTCTTGAATCACGATAAATACGCTCCAGGGGAAAATCCTTCATATAACCGATTCCACCATGGATTTGTATCGCTCGATGAATAATACGATCTGCCTTTTCGGAGCAGAATGCTTTAATAATGGCAGATTCACGTGAGAATCTCATTTCCTGGTCACACATCCAGGCAGCCCGATAGACCATATTTTCCATAGCATAGATGTCTATCGCCATATCGGCTAACATCCATTGAATAGCCTGGTTTTCGCCGATAGGCTTTCCGAACTGGATCCTCTCTTTCGCATATTTGGTAGACATTTGCAATACTTCTTTAGCCGAGCCCAAACAACCGGCGCCTAATCCTAATCGTCCCCGATCTAACGCCTTCATTGCCGTTAAAAAACCAATTCCGAATCGTCCCAGGACATTTTCGGCAGGAACCCGCATATCTTCGAAAAACAATTCAGTTGAATGGATCCCCCTGATGCCCATTTTATCCTCGTCATGCCCTACTTTAAACCCGGGAAAATCTGGCTCGACAATAAATGCCGTTACGCCGCCATGGGCACCCAGCGCTTTATCGGTGACCGCAAAGACAATAATTACACTTGCGATACTGCCATTGGAGATATATATTTTTTGTCCATTAAGCACATATTCATTTCCGTCCTTAACAGCCGTGGTCTCGATGGCAGCCGCGTCAGAGCCAGCATTGGGCTCGGTAAGTGCAAACGCCCCAATCTTCTCACCGCGTGACATCGGCACCAGATATTTTTTCTTCTGCTGTTCAGTTCCATCCAGGTAAATGGACATGGCACTAATACTGGCATGAGCACCGATGAGCACAGTGACTGAAGCGCTGCCATGAGAAATCTCTTCGCTTAAGATACAATATCCGACCTCACCAGCGCCGACTCCGCCATATTCTTCAGGAAAACAAATACCGAAAAAACCGAGTTCTGCCATTTGTTGAATTAAATCCTGTGGAATATCACCCTCGACATCAATTTTTTCAGCAATGGGTTTTATCTCCTGTTCAACAAATTTGCGCACCATCTCACGCAACATATTTAACTCTTCGGAAAAAGTAAAGTCCATTGTACTTCTCCTTTTTTATTTATCAGCAAATTTTGGCTGTCGTTTTTGAATAAATGCAGACACGCCCTCTCGCATGTCATCGGTTTCACAGATTTCACCGAACAATTTTGCCTCGTACTTCAAGCCTTGTTCCAGCTTCATTTCATACCCGGTTTTGATCGCATCAATGGCTTTGGCAATAGCGACCGCACCTTTTGATGCAATTTTTTTGGCTACCCCCACCGCCTGTTTCACTACATCCATATTGGGAACGACTTTATTCACCAGCCCAATCCGATATGCCTCCTGCGCCGAAATGCGATCGCCGGTTAAAATCATCTCCAGAGCTTTTGCCTGGTTTGTTAATCGTGCCAGCCGTTGCGTGCCACCAAAACCGGGAATAACGCCCAAATTAATCTCTGGTTGCCCCACCTGCGCACGATCGCCGCAAATTCTCAAGTGGCAAGCCATAGCCAGTTCAAGTCCTCCACCGAGGCACATGCCATTGATCGCGGCAATAAAGGGCTTGGGAGAATTTTCAATTTTGCTAATTACTCCCTGTCCTGTTAAGCAGATAGCTTCTCCTTCCTGGGCGTTTTTCAATGTATTGATCTCATTAATATCAGCCCCGGCAATAAAAAACATGCCCGCACCGGTTATAACTGCTGCTTTTATCTCTTTATTAGAGATGACTTCGTCAATTACCTTATCCAACTCATTCATAGTTGGGCTGTTTAATGTATTTGCCGGGGGATGATCAATCACAATTGTTGCGACACGGTCTGCTACTGTCATTTTTAAATTTTGTAGGTCCATGGTATTCTCCTTTGTTTTCATCTACTGTTAAATTTAATTCGATATTCTAAGGATTCTAATTTTATAAGCAGGAAAACTAATGCGTATAAAATCCCTGTCCCGTCTTTTCTCCTAATAGTCCTGCTGCCACCATCCGCTTCAACAGGTGTGCTGGCCAGAACCGAAATCCCAGCTCGCTTTTAAATTTTTCTAATCCTTCAAGAACAACATCCAGACCAACGTTATCCGCATATTTCAAAGGACCACCGATTTGCTGTGGGAAGCCAGTGCCAGCCATCATGGCAATATCAATATCGGTTGCAGAAGTGATTTTCTCTTGAAGTACCAGTATGGCTTCATTAACCATGAGGTACAACAGACGTTCGGGTGAAAATTGCGTTGTTTTCAAGCCTTCTTTTTGTTGAATCTGTTTGATAATTTCCTGTAACTGCTTTTCTGAACCATCTTCATCGTAGAATCCAGCGCCAGCCTTCTGACCCAGGCGTCCCTTTTCATATAGTACATGATTCAGGTTGGCGACTGGCATTCTGGGACCGTAAGAATTTTCCATAATCTGAGCAACTTTGAAACAGACATCCAATCCCAGCATGTCAGACAGAGTAAATGGTCCCATTGGCATACCGAATTCTACCATTGCTTGATCGATGTCGGAGGCAGTTGCAGCGCCTTCTGTCAACGCGATTACAGCTTCACTGATGTATGGCATCAGCAATCTATTGACCAGAAAACCGGGGCATTCTTCTACTCTAACCGCCAGTTTCCGCAATGATTCAGAAAACGCCATCACATCCATAATTGTATCTTCTGAGGTCTGCAATCCCGGGATAACCTCAACCAGTTTCATCACATGGGCAGGATTGAAAAAGTGCATGCCAATAACTTTTTCCGGGCGTTGTGTGGCGGAAGCCATCTCTGAAATTGATAGCGCTGATGTATTGGTTGCTAGAATCGTGCTCTCGGGACAGACTTTGTCCAGCTCGGTGAAAACTTGTTTTTTAATATTCATATCCTCTGGTACCGCCTCGATAACAATATCCACATCAGAAAAGTCATCATAAGTTGCCGTGCCAGTTGCCAATGCGATTTTGGGTTCAATCTCTTGTGACGTCATTTTGCCTTTTTTTACCCGCGACTCATAAATGGAACGCACTTTATCCAGTGCTTTTTGGACGGCATTCTCGTCGACATCTTTAATCACAACAGGTAGACCAGAATAGGTAATCACCTGGGCGATACTTCCCCCCATGGTGCCGCCTCCAACGACCGCTGCTTTGTAAATATACATGGCTTGCTCCTTTCAAAATTAATTGACAATTTATTTTATTTCTAATGATCTTGATTAAGCATTAATAATTGTCAATTGACAATAGTTAATTGATAATTGTCAATGATTAT
>CBFDBN010000213.1:0-6811 GCA_965603055.1 uncultured bacterium
TCTTCAACGATAATTTTAAATTCTTTGAATAAACCAGCAACAAAAACCAAATCTATTATGAATTCGAAGGCAGGACGATAAAAGATTTATATAATTCCGACTCGGAAGAGATTCTTAATAACGAACTCAAAGCGGAGGGATTTATACCCAGAAAAATTCAGTGACTTCGAGAAATGGTCAAAGAACTTAGAATCACATTGTCCTAAAATCCTACAGATCTTCTTTGAACCAAATCATAAATTTGATATGAATTTAATTTTAATCGGAAAAGCGATTAAATACCTGCCCTATTTTGTAATGTTACGTTTTTTTTGGATTTATTTTAATTTTAGCTACTTTAAAAGTAAAGAAAAAAGTGGCAACCACTTATTAGATTGCCACTTTTAAATTTCTATGAAAAATAATTGTATTTTATTAAAGATTCTATGGAAACTTCACCTCAATCCCAAACCGGGGCTTGCCACGAATTTTCAATTTGAATGGATCAACCTTTACATTTTCATCGCCAACTTGAAATCCATCTCTCAATTCATTTGCGAACTCTACACTGTAACCCGCAAACAGATGAACATCGATAAAACCAGCCGGAAGCCCAATACCAACTCCTAAAATTGGTTCAATCGTATTCGCTATTCGCAAACCGCCTAACAAGTGAAAAGAGGTTGCCATCGATCTTGCTTTGGTGTCCACTGCTTTAAAATTATAATTGATAACGCCAAAAGCAGCCAGATCCCCTCTTGGTTTGGGGCGAACGACTATGGTACCGCCTTCAACAATAATGTCGACATCGTCGATACTGGTGATTGCCGTGGCAATACCATAGCTCCATTTTTCTAAAGAAGAATTATCCAGCACCGTCTGGGCAAGGAATCGATCGTCATAGAAATCCTTCTTGACAATCATTGAAATATCAGAATACTTCTGGAATTTTTTCGGAATTTCAAACTTCCGCACATCAATGTAAGTGACATTTTCCCCCTGCACCTGGGCTTTGGTGACAGAGATAAATGGAAACAGTAAAATAAAGTTCAATAAATTTTCTTCAAAATACGAGCCTTTACTAGTAATCACGGTAGAAAGATAATGTTTGGCAGAATCGTCCCGGGAAATATAAATATAGTAGAGTGAATCAGATTTCAAGCCATATAAACGTGAAGAAAGGAAAGAATCATTTCCGTGATACATTCCGATAACCGTCTCCGCGGGATTAAAGTTGGCAACGACAACATAATAGTTATTCTTTTGCATCTCAAATCCCGATTGATCAATAAGCTTTTTCAAGCTATCCGAAGCCCATGTCCCAAAGCCATCGCGGTAAAACCGCCAGGCTTTGCCAAAAAGGTCTTCCGTATCATCGAGAACAAAGGGCGCTCCAGGAACTGGTTTCGGAATGATGATCTCTTTTTCCTGGGCAATTAAATTCGTAGCAAAAACAAGAGTGACGATCAGTACAATTTTTTTTAACATGATTTGACTCCTTTACTGTTTGGGTTTAAAATTTTGTAATTGTCTTTTCAAAGTTTATTAAATTAAGTTCATTGTTTTGATCACTGATATTTGAATTAATGAATATATTTGTATTTTGTGCTTCAATGCCATTAAGATAAGCAGTCATGTCATTCCTTACGGAGCGAAGCAGAGTTCAGGAATCTCGGATTGTATAACACTAACTAGCAGTTTCATTAAAAGTAAGGAGATTCCTGCATCCGCAGGAATGACATGGAGTACATACAAAATTTTCTTAACTTAATGACAGTAATTGAAAATTGGAAATTTATGTTAGAATTTCTCATCATACTTCGTCCACAGGTCATCCCCCAACTTCCAGGCAGCTTTCACCACTTTTTCTCCCCATTTCATACTATATTCGGTCAAAAATTCCCTGGCTTTTCCGGGATTCTTTTTATAGAGTTCCAGGGCTTTTTGTTCGATTTCTGTCTGTTTGGCAAATAACTCTGCTTGAAGTGGTTTCCACACAGCTTCCACATCTTTTCTCATGTCACCCCAGCGTTGGGCAGCAAGCGTACTGGCACGATTAAACGCCCACCAGGCAGAATCACGGGTAAAGCCATTTACCCTGCCCGGTGTTTTGTACGGCTGCGCGACATCGCTAATGCTACAGTATAGCGGAACATAAATTGAAGTCGCCACATTATCAAAAGCCAGCCAGACGACACCACCGATTTCATTGGGAAGATTCTCCCGCGATTGGGTGATCGTCGCATACATGGTATACCAGCGGGCAATCGGTCGTTCGCCGCGCCATCCCCAGCCGCCATTGATTTTAAAGATCGGATTCATGTCATACGGCATAAATGGATTGGCAAACGGCGAAATCACTGTTTTTCCATCTTTGTCTGTGCTGGTAATGTTTTTCACAAAATTGAAATCAGTTCCCTCAAAATAATCCTGAAAGATTGAAACCAGCTTTTCCATGGTCACCAGTGTATCTGGCTTTACAGAAAAAGGATAATTTTCAGCATTGGGATCGAGTTTTAATGAAGGGGCGATTAAATCCAGCACACGCCATTCACGACGTCGCGATGCAAAAGAGGTACGACCGCCAGGATCGTAAGCATAGCAAAATTCAAATGCTTCATTGGTTGGATTCCACCAGCCGCTATCCTGGGCAACCTGGTAAATGTTTTCCGATGCCATAAAATAATCAGGATTGTCCAGGTCGATCTGTCGGATTCGACTGGCATTGGCATCAACAGAAACATGATCGTCCGGGACTCTTTGAGCCACCCAGATCGAGCCGACATTTCCTTTGCCAGAACCAAGGATTTCCAGGTGCCAGACTTCCCTGCTGTCAGCGATTGTCAAACATTCCCCGGCATCGTTGTAGCCGTATTTTTTCGTCAATTCGCCGGCTAATTGGATTGCCTCTCGCGCGGTTTTGCAGCGTTCCAGCATCAGACGAACCAGTTGCTGACAATCAATTAAACCTTTATCCGATTTAAGTGTAGACCTTCCGCCAAAAGTCGATTCACCGACAGCCAACTGGTGTTCATTCATGCAGGGGTAGGCTGTGTTGATGTAACTGTATGTCTGTTCCACCTGGGGGATATCCCCAACAGCGATATATTTATAAGCAGGCATTGCCAGCGAATCCTCATTGCTGCGCTTCAACATCGTCACCATCTCGCTTTTACCATGTTTTTTAGCAGGCATGATATCCAGCCAAGAACGAGTTCTGTGACTGTCGCAGGTATGCGATGTGGTGACCCAGCCTTCAGCAGAGGCTTTTTTGCCGACAGTGACTGTTGTACAGCCATCCGGATGAGTATCCACCCAATCCGTGTAAGTATCATCCGTACTATTTTTGGTTTGAGCTAATCCTTCAATGGATAAAAAAATTGTTAAGAATAATACCAGTAAAAAACCACAAATAAATTTAAAACAAATTCGCCCGGTTACAACTTCATTCATAATTACTCCCTTGTTCAAGTTTCGTTCAATATCACGCATGTAACGCAAACAATCTTGTTTGCGAAAATTAATACCAGAAAAAACACTTTCGTTATCTTTTCTCACATTCTTCCAGTTTGAAAACATATCGATCATTGTAAACATCTATAAACTGCGCAGACAGGATTGTCTGCGCTACATTAGAATTGTTTAAAATAAGCTAATTTTTTATAAAAATCAAGTTTTATCTATAATTTTATCCAGAAGAATGAACATTTCAGTAAAAAATATCGTTCCCATAAAATACAGTCTTTAATTTCTTGAGGAATCTAATGGCTAACTATCTCCAGGATCACTTTGATCTAAACGATCCATCACTGGTCTCCATTCTTGATGAACTTCCCCTCTGGTCTGCTCCTTTTGGATTATAACTACTCGATACTGTGATGTACCGATCCAAAATGAACGTTCTGGACATCGGCTGTGGAACGGGATTTCCGCTGATTGAATTAGCGAATCGATTGGGCGAATCGTGCCGGGTATATGGCATCGATCCTGACAGATCGTTAATTGAGCGAATTAAGTTGAAAATTCAAGTTCAGAATTTAATCAACGCTATCGTGATAGATGGAAAAGCTGAAGATTTGCCTTTTGAAAATGATTTTTTCCACGTGATTGTATCAAACAATGGAATCAATAATGTGGAAAATCCTGAAGCCGTGTTAGTAGAATGTTACCGAGTCAGTCGTTCTGGCGCTCAATTGATTATCACGGTAAATTTACCTGGTACAATGGTGGAATTTTACACTGTTTTTGAAGAAACATTGAAGGAGCAGGGTAAATTAAAGAAAATTGAAAAAATGAAAGCCCACATTAATAAGCAGAGAAAGGCATTAGATGTCACGACTTCAATGATCGAAAAGGCGGATTTCCAAATCAAACAAATTTTAGAAGATTCATTCACCATGCGCTACCTCGACGGTTCAGCGATGTTCAATCATTTTTCAATCAAGCTGGGATTTTTCGACAAATGGAAAAAAATATTATCACCAGAAGATCGTGAGCCAATTATCGATAATTTAGAAAAAAAACTGAACAAAATTTCAAACAGAAAGGGCGTTTTAAATCTTACTATACCTTATGTTTGTATAGATTGCTGGAAAAGGTAGTTGGGTGACTGGATAACCGGGTAGTTTGATAAAATTAGAGTCGTCAAAAAAAAATACAATAATTTTGTACCTCTTTCGTCTTTATAATTGAGATGGTTAATGAGCAAGTAAATAGGGTAGAACAAAGCTTCGAAGCCGAGCACAGCGGTCTGTTTACCTTTATCCGATCCAGAATGCGTTCGCTAGAGGAATCCGAAGATCTGCTTCAAGATGTCTACGTTCAGGCGTTGAGCAGTCTCAACGTGCTTGAAGCAGTGGATAACCTGACAGGCTGGCTGTATACCATCGCCAGGAATAAAATCATCGATTGGTATCGGAAGAAACGGGTGCCAACCGTATCGATTGATGAATCCGTCTCAAATGGATTGAACTTCGAAGATGTGCTGGTAGAAGAAATGCCCGATTCGATGGATGACGAGACCCGTGAATTGGTTTCCCAGGCGATTATGGATGCTGTTGACGAGCTTCCCGGGAAACAGCGGTATGTTTTCATCCAGCAGGTCGTTGAAGGCAGAACATTCCGAGAACTGGCGCAGGAAACAGGAGAGCCGTTAAATACCCTAATTGCACGAAAACGGTACGCCATCCAATTTTTGCAAACCAGGTTAACAGAAATCAAAAAACTATTATATGAAAAGTAGAGGTGCAAAATGGAAAAGCATGAACATTTAAGAAGCACGAGGCGAATATTTGCCATTTTTGGTATGGCGCTTGGCGGCGTTGTTATTGCCGCAGCCATGGCATTGATCCTGGGATTTGTGGTGATGTGGTTATGGAACTGGCTGATGCCTGATATTTTCGGATTGACCGAGATTACTTTCTGGCAGGCATGGGGTTTGGTGGTTTTGGCGCACATTCTGTTCAAATCGTTCCCACACAAAGACCATCACGGTCATGATGATCGGTGGAAAAAGCGATTTAAGGAGAAGTTCTTTCCTGAAAAAGAAGATGAGGCGAAGGAGGTTATCTCTGCTTCGTGAAAATATCAAGATGGACTCCACTTTCAATTTGGAGTCCATCTTACCCACTTGAACTAAAGACCAACCCTTGCCATCAATCCCCTTAGCCTTCTTGTCATCGTCTTCAAAATCCCCTGGGTAATTTGAACATGATCAGCCAGCAACTCAACAAAATCTTCTTTATCAATTCTCAGGAGATGAGTATCTTCAAGCGTGGTTGCGGTCACCACTCTCGGTTCATCATCGAACAACGCCCAGGTGCCAAAGACGTCTTTTCCTTTTGCGATCATGACCAGCTTATTTTCCCGCTCCAGCCTGACCTGTCCATCGATAACGAGATACAGGGCGTCAGAGAATTCACCCTCCTTGAAAATAGACTGGTCTTTTTTAAATTCAACTTCCTCAGTAATGGCGGCAATATGCGCCAGATTCTCAGTCGTTGTCGATTCAAAAATGTCTATGTCTTGTAAGAAAATCACTTTTTCAACGGTGGTGAGCATTATTTTTCCTCTCTAAATCAATCCTCATTCCCAATTACCTTATTACCCAGTTACCAAATTACCTCTCAATCCATTAATCCATCAACAATCTCAAAAACTCCCAACTCGCTCAAAGTAATACCCAGCAGTCTCCCTTACAATCAAATCCGAATCTTCAACAAGCTTCTGAATAAAATCTTTACAGTTTACACTTTTCATCTCCGCCAATAAATGTATTGTACAGGCTTTCAGCCAGTTATCCTCGCCCTGGAGCAAAAATTCCATACATTCAATTTCAGAAGGAACGCTAAAGCCGAATAAGACTTGAGATTTTCGAATTAAATGACTTGGTAAATTTTCTTCAACGATGGGGATAATCAGCTTTTTGAAATCGGTATCGAGAATATTGTCCAAAAATTCTATGGCATTTGCCCTTAAATCTATCTTGTTGCTAACGACGCCGAGATAGGCATTATACATATCTTTTGATGGATACCGCAAACCCAATAATCGAAAAATTCGTTCCAGATTCACTTCCAGCTTTTCTTCCAGCGCTTTCATTAATAGTTTTTGGGCGCTATCGATTCGATTCGAATTATTATTCGATTTGGTGAACTGTACTTTTTCCTTTAAAAGCTCATTCTGTTTGTGAACCAGGTTCAAAATCTTATAATAATATTTGGTTTCATCAAGGATATGTTGATTAATTGATTCCGTGGGAAATTTTAGATTCGGAAACATGACTTTCAATTTATTCAGTGCTCGGATAATCTCGTGGCGCAGCAACAGATCG
>CBFDBN010000214.1:0-6803 GCA_965603055.1 uncultured bacterium
GTTACCTTAAAAGTGTTTGCTCTTTGTGCAAGAAAATAACTATTTAGCCACTAATTACCCAGGTACACAATAATCTAATTCCACCATTCCATTATTCCAACATTCCATAATTACCCAATTACCAAATTACCCAGTTACCCAACAACCCATTTACAAAACCACTTCCTGCCCCAATCCTTTTTCCAACGCTTTCTCATAAATCAATTCAGAAACAACCACATCAAATAATGCCATCCCTACAGATTTGAACAGCGTTGTTTCGCCTTTGCTTTCAATTTTTCCCTGGATCAGTTTTCCGAGCGTGAACATTTGATCCTTTTTGATCCATCCATTTTTCACAGGATCGATGACATCTCCTGATTCGTCTATGGCATGTTCAGTGTCGATAAATATGTGATCTAAAATTTGAAATAACGTATCGGGGAATTCGCGCATATTAGGTTTATAAGAGCCAATGCCAACAAAGTGCTTTCCTTTCAATAATTCTTCTCGATTCGGCAAAACAGGTTTTTCTGAATTTGTAGCAGTGATTATCAATTCAGATTCTTTCAATAATGCTTCAGTGGATTCTGCCTGGTGGAATTTCACCTGGGGGAGTTCTCTGGATAATTTTTCTATGAAAGAGGGTACTTTGTGAGCTATTTGGTCGAAAACGAATACATCTGAAATATTTCTTTCGGTGCAGGCAAATAAAACTTGATGAAATCCCTGAACTCCCGCTCCAATGATTCCAAGTTTTGTGATATTTTTGGGAGCCAGGTAACGAATGGCAACGCCACCGACAGCACCCGTTCTCAATGCTGTCAGTTTTGAGCCATTGAGCAGTGCCAGAGGCTCTCCTGTTTCTCCATCATTGAGAATCATGACTCCAAATAAGACAGGAAGATTTTTGTTGGTATTTTCAGGAAATAATGACACTAATTTCGTCCCAAATTTCTTCGGAGTGAAACATGGCATTAAGAGCAGCGTGTTTCCTTTGTAATCAGCGTGCATTCGCATGGGCATGTGGTACGATTTTTCCTCATAAATGATCATCGCCCGTTCAACAGCCGCCATGATGTCAGCAAATGTAACTGCTTGTAAAATATCATGTTCACTTAAACATAACATTTAACTTTTCCCTCTTACAATTTATTTTCAGGATTTCAATTTTCGATCATTCCAATACTCCATCACTTCATGATTCCACTATTCCAACATTCCATTATTCCACTATTCAAGTTTTCCTCTTATCTTCATACAAATTTCATCTTTTAATGAATGTCAATCAACTTCGCAATCCTTCCTTCAGCTCCAACTGCCCAGCCAGCAGCTTCCGAACTTGCAAATCCAATACTATGATAACCGACAGTATCAATATTCGCCCAGGTATGCCCTGAATCGAACGAAACATCCGTCCCCGTAATTCCAACCGCCAGCAATTTTCTGCCAGTTGTATTTGGTAGATAAGCCACACAGGATCGATAGCCATAAGGTTGAACTCCCTCATCGACCAAAGTCCAGGTGATTCCACCGTCCTCTGTAATGGCAGCATTTCTTGCTTTTTCATTAGGATTCCTGTAATCACCGCCAACTACAATGCCATTTTTCTCATCAAAAAATGTCAGCGAAAATATCCCCATCGAGGCATTACCGCTGATGACAGGTGTGTCCGAGACATTCCAGCTACGTCCCCGATCTATTGAATAAAAAACCCTGGAGACCGATCCACCAGTTCCAAACCATGCCCTGTCTTTTCCCTGAACCGCAATGCAAGTCCCGCTGGCTGCAAAATTGGCTTCTCCTGGCAATGCAGGCGGAATATTTTCAGATGCCAATTGATTCCAGGTTTCTCCACTATCGATCGTGGTGATAATGGTAAAATATCCATCGATAGGATCGCCGACCGCAATGCCATTTTTCGCATCCCAGAATGCCATCGAGTTGAAAAAGACCCCTTCGCAGTCGTTGGAATATTTTTCCACCCAATTCTTGCCACCATTGGTTGTTTTAAAAATCTTTGCCGGTCTACCAGCACTGATCACAATCGCTGTTTTTTCATCGAATGCTTGAATGTCCCGAAAATCCAGGGAAGCTGCGCCTGGAATGGTCTCTGTTTGCCAGGTTTTACCGCCGTCAATGGTGCGGGTAAAAGTTCCGTTGTTGCCGCTTGCCCAGGCGATGGTTTCGCTGACGGCGGTCAAGCCACGGAAGCTGGCAGCGGTGCCGCTGTTCTGGGGTTCCCAGGTAATTTTGGGAGCTTCTGGTTTTTTGATTAGGGAACACATAAGCAGACAAAAAAGAATGAGAATAAGAGCTATGATTAATGATTTCATCTTTTCTCCTGCAATAGTACAGTTTTTACTGGGTGGATCGGTAAGATAAAGAGATGGAAAGAGGTTTGGTCTGTTATCATATTCATGAGAAATATCTACAAGTGGAATGAGATAAAGAAACAAAATTCTTATGAGATTGTCAAGATTTTTTTTACTGATTTCATCCGCCTCTGGTGGATGAAAGCGGTGGCATTGTTAACACTGCTAAATTAGGCGCTTTTTATGCTCTAAAAACCACTTATATAATTCAGGATTATTATAAGTCTCAGTCCACGAATCATGCCCTGCTTCAGGATAAATAGTAAATTTAACATTCCCACCAATTTTTCTCAGTGCTTCAACGATTTCTTCGGATCGCTGAATAGGAACAGTTTCATCCTTTGCCCCATGAAACGCCCAGGTAGGAACATCTTTGATTCGAAACGCCATCCACGGCATACCGCCGCCGCAGATTGGCGCAATAGCTGCAAACTTTTCAGGATATGCCATCGAAAGATACCACGTCCCGAATCCTCCCATGCTAAGACCGGTGAGGTAAACCCTGCTTTTATCCACTCGATAGTTGGAGATGATTTCGTCTACTAATCCATTCAAAGCCTCAATCAGCCAGGGATCGACCCACCATTTATCGGCTGGACATTGCGGAGATATAGCGATAAATGGAAAATCTTTCTGTTGTTCCACAATTTTCGGAATGCCATGAATTTTCACCAACTCCAGATCATCGCCGCGTTCTCCTGCGCCATGGAGAAAAAGAATTAGTGGATAATCTTTATTTGAATTTGAATAATCTTGGGGAAGAAAAAGCAAATATTTGAGACTGACTGTTTTGGTGAGTGTTTGCTGGAATTTGTTTGATGTTTGATCTGTTGTTGCTTCCACAGCTTGTCTCCTCATTGTTGCACAGTTAGCGAGCAATAAAAATAGTAAAAATAACGGAAGAATAAAACTGATTTTCATTTTTCACAGTTCCTTTCAAAGAATTAGAAAAGCAGTAATCTATTCAAGCAGATATGCTATAACTCGATTGTCAAAAAATGTCGGGATGAGTAATAACTTTTTCTCAGGAATAAATTCAATATCGGCCGAATTGATATTTGAATTGGCTGTATTCAGCAGTTCTGTCACTTCACCAGAAAAGCTGACGAATGCGGTCTTTCCCTGCCAATCCGACACCAGGAAATTTCCCTTTCCGTCACCCTGAACGCCGTCAATACCGAATCCTGTTTCTGCCAGGATCGTGATCGATTTATCGGTCAAATCAATACTTTTTAAGAATCCATCGCCAGTACCGACAAATAATTTTCCCTTTTCTGCAAAGAGTCCATTGGGTTGGGAGATTTGCTCGTCTTGAAGCCAGATTTCAAGCTTGCCATCGAAAAATTTGTAGATGAAGCTGTTCTCTGCTGCCATGTCCGAAACATACACATTGCCCGAGTCATCCACCGTGATGTCATTCAAGAATACCGCATTTTCAGCGGGATATTTATTGACGATCAGACCTGCCTCGATATCGATCTCCACCAGTTCATCGATATCGGTCACGTACAACTTATTTTGCCAGATACCCGATCCCTTTGGCGCATTTAAACCAGTCACCCATTCCAGGTTTTCAATTTCGCCAGTCAAAGTAATCCTGGAAATAAAACCCTTGCCATTCTTTTCCAACGGGCTGCCATTAATATTGGAAATAAAGAGGATATCCCGCTCAGCATCATAAAGGACAGATTCAGGAACTTTGAGGTCTTGCGTCGTCGCCCATTGCTGGGTGAGCTTAAACTTCAAGGATTCAGACGAAATGGATTCTGAATCCTGCTTCTTTTCACAGGAGAAAATGAAAAGATAGATCAAACCAATAATCCCCAAAATTAATCTCTTTTTCATGTTAGCCTCCAATGTAGATGAATTCAAATATTTGATAATTATATTACTTTATTCAAGAAGAAATCGCGACAAACCTGGTCATGATCCGTTTCCGCGTAATTAATCGATTGAAGTGGCAAGAATTATTTAGTTTCTTCAAACTCGACCTTTTCATAGATTTCTTTTAAAGATAGCTCACAACCAATCGATTGAATCTGAAATTTGTCTTTAACAAATTTAAACTCCGAGAACAGCCAGGATCGATCCGATTGTCGGACATAGTACTCCAGGTGGATTTTATCCTGAGCCACGAGGATGTAATCTGACAGGGAGTTGATCGTTCGATAGTGTTCGAACTTTGTCCCTCGATCATAATTTTCGGTGAATGGAGATAGGACTTCAATCAGAACAATTGGATTTAACAAGATATCATTTTCATCATCTTCAAACTGTGGCTTTCCACAAACGACGACTACATCAGGATAGGTATATAATCCTGTAGTGTTGACTTTAACTCGCATATCGTTGGAGTATATTTCATAATTACGTTTTCTCAATTGTGGGTGTATTATTGAAATCAAATTTGAAACAATCAGAATGTGTTTCCGACTGGCGCCGGCGAAGGCAAATATTTCACCTTTATAATATTCGCTCTTGTAGTCAGCCATTCGCTCCTTAGCCAGGTATTCTTCAGGAGTTATGTAAGGTTTTGGTTGGACAGACATTTCTTTTCTCCTTACTGGTCATTTTGTATCATAATTTACAAAATAATTATATTGATGTCAACAATAAAATTCGACGGACAAATCCTTCCGAAGGTCTGCATTAGGTATGCAATTAATAATAATCACCCTGATGATCAATCATCAGGCTAAGAGATGTAAGCATCATAAATGATGCTAACCATCAATCACCAAAAATTGATAGGATGCTTTAGCATCCTTGCATCTCTTAGCCCCATTCCTCGGGATGGGCGGTCTTTGTTTCGATATTTTTAGCTATTTTTCAAAATCAATTCAATTACCGGTATTTTCACATCCGGCTTTACAATGGGTAATAAAAGAATAACATCCGCTTCGCCTTTTTTTTCCTGATAGGTCACATTGTGGCGGGGCTTGCCAAATTTAATTTCCGAGCCGTCATGCAGAAACTGGGCGTATTTAACCTTTCCTTCGTATCCTTTTAAAGTGAACCATTTCATCGGATAGTCTAAAAGATGAATGTATAAACGGTTGGTTTGGGGATTAAACGTCAGCAAGCAGTGTTCCTGAGGAGCGAAATCATCCGGCGCCTGGGTACAGCCGTAAATTGAACGATCGTTGTATTTCATCCATTCCCCAATTTCTACAAGCTTTTCACTGGCACGAGAATCGAAACTGCCCCTGGCTGTGGGACCGACGTTCAATAATAGGTTTCCCCCTTTGCTAACCGATTCGATTAGTAAAACTAATAACTGTTTAGTGTCTTTCCAGGTTTGCTCGTCGCGGTGATAACCCCATGAACCTGAGAAAGTCTGGCATGTTTCCCAGGGCACCTTTTTACCGTTTTTCTCCGGCCATTTGGAGACCTTGTATTGTTCCGGGGTGGTAAAATCCCAACCTCCATCAACATCCAACAAATCTAACCTGTCGTTGACAATAATTCCCGGTTGGAGTTTTCGTACCATTTTTAGCAAATTTTCTGAATCCCAGTCGTTGCGACTTTTTCCATGTTTACCGTGTGGAAAAGAATAATCAAGCCAGATGATATCTATCTTCCCATAATTTGTAAGCAATTCTCGCACCTGGTTTTTAACATATTCCCGATAGATATTCATGTCTCGATTTTTATTTAACTTCTTGTATTCCTCATCAGATGAAGCACTTTGCGGATGGTTGCGGTCAATTGTATAATGCGGATGGTGCCAGTCGAGTAACGAATAATAAAAACCTATTTTTAAGCCTTCAGCCTTGAACGCTTCAACCCATTCTTTTATTAAATCTTTTCCAATCGGAGTTTTGGTTGCTCTGTAGTCCGTATACTTCGAATCAAACAGGCAAAAACCTTCGTGATGTTTAGCCGTTATAACGGCGTATTTCATCCCTGCGTCTTTCGCTTTTTTTGCCCATTCGCCGGGATTATATAAATCGGGATTGAATAAATCAAAGTATTTTTCATAATTCTCGTTGGTCATTCTTTCATATTTTTTTACCCATTCGTGACGACCAGGCATAGCATACAACCCCCAGTGAATGAACATCCCGAAACGGTAGTGCGTCCACCATGCCATTCGTTCCTGCTTTTGTTTTTCTGATTCTTTGGGAAGTTGTGCCTGGGTAGGAAAAGATTGAATTGTTACCAAAATTGTTAAAATAGAGAAGAGAATTCCTGTCTTTGACCTCATTTGAACCTCCTAATATTTATCTGATTTAAAAAAACCGCCCTGATGTTCAAACATCAGGCTAAGAGATGCAAGCATCATGAATGATGCTATCGATCAACCAAAGAAATCAATAGGATGCTTTAGCATTCTTACATCTCTTAGCCCCGTCCCTTGGGGCGGGGCGATCTAGCCGAATAATTCCCCTCTCACATCTGCCGCCTCACATCTCACATTAAAACCTCTCCTTGCTCAATTCCATTGCC
>CBFDBN010000215.1:0-6733 GCA_965603055.1 uncultured bacterium
GGATTGCACTCCATTTGCAATTGATTGGTGTATAAATTATTATACACCCGTGTATAAAATAATTGAACTAATTTTTAAGCAAGCATCTTTTCTTTTGATGGAAGTGTTAGTGATTCAGTCTTTACAGGATATTGTTATTAAATAGCTTAAATCACTATTAAATTACGCTTTTTCCGGGCGGAATCCTCCGGCATGTATCTTGCCATTGGCAATAGTGGCAAAAGCAATAACATTAATTTAGGAGGATATACCAATGAAAAAGCTAATTCAAATTCTCGGTTTAATTGTCGCTTTTATGATTTTCCTTTTCGATTTCAGCTATGCTCAATCTACCAGGAGTAGCATTCAGAAAAAGCACTACTGGATAAATCTTGGAGCAGGAGCGGGATCGATTAGTGAAAATGCTGCTGCTTTGAGTGCAAATGCGACTTATCAATTTGGCAAAAATCTGCTGACATTAAGAACTGCTGGAACAGGTGAGCTATTTGGGAAATCAATTGGGGATTATGGACTGCTTTATGGATTAACGCTAAAGCAGGAACAAGTTTTATTTTCGGTTGGGGTTGGTCTCGCTTTTGTCGAAGGATCGATCAGTCACGGTTTGTTTTCATCGAAACCACCAGAAAAAATAGGCCCAACAATCGGGATTCCACTGGAAGCTCAGCTATTCTGGAGGCCAACTCGTTTTTTAGGAGTCGGTTTATATGGGTTTGCTAATCTGAATCCCGAAGAACCATTTGTTGGCGTTACCCTGAGTTTTCAGTTTGGCAAATTACGATAATATAAAAAAAATAATTGAACTGATTCCATCGCTTCGAGCGATGGAATCAGCATCAAATTCTAACCCCTAAAAAATATAATCTTAAATTTGGTGAGAATCATGAAACACAAATTTATTTTAAAAACTATCTTTCTTATTATTTGTGCAACTACCGCCTGGTCGCAACAAAAAGAAAGCGAAATTATATCCCTCAGCGATTCCATTGGGGTCGAAATTGACAGGGCTGAGCGAGATCGTTATCATCTTTTTCCTGATATTACAGGCTTTCAATCGGCACAGATAATCCAACTTCCAGATTCAAAATATCGACTGAATTACACCTACCAGGATACTGTTGGACTTCACCGTAAATCTATCTCTCTTTCTGCCGATGCATTAGAATTGACCAAACTACATATTGAGTTAACTGATAGTTATCTCAGGATGCGGAATGTTAAAAAGATAAATGAAAATCTGGAAGCAGAAATGTTATATAACCTGGCGTTAAAGTACTCATCCCAGGCAAGATATGATGTTTCTTCAAAACTTATCGGTGATTTAATTACAGATTATCCTCAAAGTAACGAAGCGTTCAAAGCCAAGCAGTTTCACATTACTGCCGAAAAGCTTTGGAAAACGAAAAAAGCATTATTTTGGAAAGGTTCACTATTGGATCAAAGTGGACGAACTGATCTTTTGATCTTTAGCGGTTATTATGGATTATGGCTGGGCATTGCGACACCGACATTTTTTGAAGCAGATTCTCCGCAGGCTTATGCTGCCGGGCTTTTGCTTGGGGCGCCCCTATCCTTGTTACTGACTCATAATGTAACCAAAGAAGCCAATGTCAGCGACGGCAGGGCAACGATGATCTCTTTAGGTGGACACCTGGGAACCTGGCAGGGAATCGGTTGGGCTGCCATTGCTGATTTAGATGGAAGTCAGGTAATTGGAATTGGTGAGTTGGGGGGATTGGCTGGAATTGCTGCGGCAACCATTTTAACAAACAAAGTCGATTTTTCAACCGGGCATGCCGGTCTGACCAGTTCTGGGTTGCAATGGGGTGCCTGGTTTGGGCTGGTCTTTGCTATACTTGTCGATCATGAAGAAGATGATGTTTTACGAGATATGTTGATTGGAAGTGATCTGGCTATTTTGGGGACAGCCTTAGCAACAAAGGATGTACAGATGAGTAAAGCAAGAGTAAGGCTTATCAATCTGGCTGGCGTTATTGGAACAGTTCTGGGTTTTGGGATCGATCTGTTGGTTGAAGTGGATGATTCAGCGACTGCTTTTGCTATCGCTGGATTGGGCAGCGTGGCAGGTTTGGTCGCGGGAGCACAGATGACGAGAAATTTTGATAGAGGAAAAGAGCTAACTTTATTAGATATGAATAAATCTCGTTTTTGCTATTCTTTCAATAACGGGGAAAGCCAGTGGTCGATTGCACCAAAGATCACGTTGCAGCAACATCCTCATGATAAAAGGAGGATCGTACCTGCTATTGGATTGCAGGTTAATTATTAGTGCTTTACGATTGGTTAAGCAATTTACGTTTATTACTATAGGTGAAAACATGCCCAATCAAAAAATACTAATTGTAGACGATGATCCACAAATCAGAATGCTTCTCCGGGATCGATTACAGGCAAATGGTTATGAGATTTTGCTGGCTGAAAATGGAGTAACGGGACTCGAACAGCTTGATAAAGAAAGCCCGGATTTAATGTTATTGGACTTGCAGATGCCAGAAATGGGCGGTATGGAAGTACTTGATCATCTCCGTCAAAAGTCAGTTGAAATTCCAGTCGTGGTTTTAACGGCACACGGTACTATTGAGAGAGCTGTGGAAGCCATGAAGCTGGGCGCCTATGATTTTCTGCCAAAACCGTGTAAGCCGGATCATATCAAACTGGTAGTCCACAAGGCGTTAGAACGAAAAGGATTGCAGGATGAAAATCGATATTTGAGGCAGGAGTTGAACAGTCAATACCAGATGATTGTTGGCGAAAGTGAACAGATGAGAAGGGTGATGGAAATGGCTCAAAAAGTTGCCGGGAGCAAAACCACTGTTTTAGTTGGCGGAGAGAGTGGCACCGGCAAGCAGTTGATGGCACGAGCCATCCACACCATGAGTGATCGAAATAACAAGGCGTTTATTCAAGTCAATTGCACTACACTTTCGGAGCAACTACTGGAATCCGACCTGTTTGGGCATGAAAAAGGAGCGTTCACCGGGGCTATTAAACAAAAGAAAGGTCGCTTTGAGCTGGCAGATAAAGGGACGGTATTTTTGGATGAAATTGGCGATCTTCCTTTGAGCCTGCAGGCAAAATTTCTCCATATATTGGAATATGGTGAATTTCAGCGGGTTGGCGGTATTGCAACCCTTACTGCTGATGTCCGTATAATCACTGCAACGAATAAAGATTTGCAGACAGAAGTTGAAAATGGAAATTTTCGAGAGGATCTATTTTATCGTTTGAACGTAGTTAAAATTTATCTGCCGGCATTACGGGAGCGACCTGGCGATATTCCAATTTTTGCTGAATATTTTTTAAAAAAGCATTGCCAGTCGATGGGAAAAAATATTTCCAGAATTTCTGCTGACGCAATGAAAATTTTAAAAAGTCATTCCTGGAATGGAAACATTCGTGAGTTAGAAAACGTTATTGAAAGAGCAGTGGTTCTGGCATCAAATAATGAAATAACACCAGACCTGTTGCCGCCTTTGGCTAAAAAGAAAGCTGCAGATGATATTGGAATTGGGATTCCACTGGAAGAAGCATTATTGAAATTCAAAGCAAAGTTTATCGCCAACACACTCAAGCTGACCAATAATAATCAAACAAAGGCGGCAGAACTGCTCCAGATTCAGCGAACTTATCTGAATCGGTTGATTAAGGAGCTTGGTATTTCTTGATGCTAGATACTTGATGCTTGATTCTTTATTATCTGGGAGCAGGCATTGACAATCCGTATTCATTCAATTGAAATGAAATAAGAAAGGGATTATAAGAAATGAACAGGCCAGGCTTAACGTTGTTCGTCTTCATTATTTTTCTCATTTTTCAAGCTGGATTATCTGCTCAAGAAGCTGATCTTGCAGAATCAGAATTTACAATTCATAAAATGAGATGGCCCTTCCCGGCTTCCAAAGATAAAGTACCAAAATATTACTCGCTTGATGATGAAGTTGCAGCGGCACTCAATGAAGTAAAGAGGGATTTAGGGCTTTACGACATCATTTTGGGGATTTATATTGATTCGACCACACAAGTTGAAGACAGTACGTTTGGTGATTTTTTAGTCTACAATTTTGATGAGGTTACTCATTTTCAAGAAGCGATAGTAATTCTCGGCACCCAAATTTCTCAACAGGATGTTTCTCAACCAGGGGAAGAAACTTACTTCTCATTAGGAGAAAATGAACCTGGGGAGAAAAAGTTAGACGCTTCCTCAAAAGATATTCATACACAATTGTTAGCCATTGCGATGTTCGTAGATATCGAAACCGGGATTACTCTTGGCGTGCTCGATCTGGAAGTGTTTCATACCGGGGGATCAGCAAAAAAATCAAAAGCACAGGCGATGAAGCTGCTCAAAAAAAAGGCAATGGCTGAGTTTAGACGTATTTATTGGTTTTCGGCTGATATTATAAAGACAAAAAAAGGAAAGCAGGGAATACCGTATGGAACCACTTCTGGGATCAAAAAAGGCTTGATTTTTGAGCTTGTTGAACCTGACCAGGTATGGGAATTGGATGAGGAAACAGTTCTGGTGCCAGGCAGCAGCGCCGCAATCGCAACAGTAGCAGATACTTCGGCTGATAGCAGTAGTTTCAGGATTTTGCGCCAGTGGCGAGATATTTACCCCGGCAGTTGGGCAGTGGAGCCTGCCAAACCAATCTACGCATTAGAATTTGCTTTTATACCGCCGGCGACTGATGCTTACACCAATTTTGGCATCCAGTTCCATGTTAGGCCAATGCATGATTTTGACTGGGGAATGGGCATGCAAATCATGCGAACGACTGATTCGTTTGGGGATGATGATTATGGCTTTGGCTTCGATGTATTTGGGTTGTGGAGATTTATAAACACCCCTAAAATTAACTTCGGCGGAAAAGTGGGCTTGGATTTCGATATTCCCTTTCGAAAAGATGATGATGGACAGATCGTACATACGCTATTATTTTCTGCTCCGATCTGTTTTGTGGGTGAATTTTTGCTGTCACAAAAAGTTGATTTTGTTTTCAATATTGGCTATCGGTTCAGCGCTAAAGCTGACAATTGGGAATTTACGGAAGATGAAGAAAATTATAAAGCCTATTGGGATGAGAGTGCGCCGAAACTGGATAATGCTGGTTTGATGTTGTCGATGGGATTTAAGTATTTTTTGTTTTAAAATGATTTTAATTAAATGTCACACACTTCTGAAGTGCGTTGAACAAAGAGGTGTTTTATGTATCGCAAAATTGTCTCGATAATCATGCTATCTACCTTTGTTTCTTATTTGGTGGGCTGCACCAGCATGAGGTATCTTTCCCATTAAAAGATTTCCGAAATCGATCAAAAACAACCAATCTGGGTGACATTGGTGGAAAGCACTCAATACGAAGTAAAAAAAACACAGATCAAGGGGATTCAATTAACCGGTTATTTTGGAGCAGAAGGTTACAAGGAGGTTGATGTTTCAAATATTGAATCCATTGGTATCAAAAAGATTGATGTCGGAAAAACCTTGCTAATCGGAACAGCAAGCTTTGTTGGAACGATGCTATTAATATCTGCATTTAGCAATGATGACTGCGATACGTGAGGACAATAATTTTAAAGACGGGATCGTCTGATTATTCACTCAGTTAATGGAATTAGAAATCAGATTTCTTTCCACTCATATTTTTTCCTTGACATCTAAAATTAATATACCTATATTGAAACGAAACATTTTGCCATTTATTACGAATTAAGATAATAATATTTTATGATGCGAGTCGTAATTCCTTATGCACTACGATAAGAAGATCCCCAATAGGAAATTTAATCGTTTCTCATTCTATGCTGAAAATATGTTAAGGAATTCAACTCAATGCATAGATTTATTAGAAAAATTCCTTTCCTGATTCTCTTTCCCTTTTTGCTTCATGCCCAACAAAAAGAGATCAAGTTTGAACGTATACCTCCTGAAAAGAATTCACCTCAGGATTTTATCCATTGTATCATTCAAGACCATAAAGGATTTATGTGGTTTGGAACCGAAAATGGGCTTTTTCGATATGATGGATATGAATTTAAAGTCTACAAACACAATCCTGAAAATCCTTACAGTCTAAGTCATAATGATATTACTGCAATTTGTGAAGATGATTCTGGTAAACTTTGGATTGCCACGGAAGGTGGGGGACTCAACAAATTGGATCCACTAACGGAAAGATTCATTCATTTCGTAACAGAATCGGGAGAATCAGATAGTCTCGGCATAAGCTCAACCGGGCCACTATGTTTAGATAAATCGGGAATGCTTTGGATTGGGACAACTGGCAATGGGATTTATAAGTTAGATATTGTTAGGCTACGTACTAAAGATTCAGATATAATAAATAACAGATTTTTTATAGGGCAGAACATATTAACTCATTACAATTACAGTTCTGGAAATACTAACAGTTTCATTTATAAAGAGATTAGGGTAATCTATGAGGATAAATCGGGTACGATATGGATAGGAACGTTCGGGGGAGGATTGTATCAATATAATCGAAAAAATGATTCTTTTAAATGTTTTCAAAATAATCCATCTGATCCCAAAAGTCTCAGCAATAATGAGGTCTTTTCAATTTTAGAAGATCAATCTGGGAATCTGTGGATAGGAACTAACGGTGGTGGATTGGATAAATTTGATCGGCAAAAGGAACAATTTATTCACTATCGAAACAACCAATCTGATTCTAAAAGTTTAAGTAATAACTTT
>CBFDBN010000216.1:0-6684 GCA_965603055.1 uncultured bacterium
ACAGATTTCTCACTCCATCCCGACAAAAAACGTCGGGATTCCGTTCGAAATGACACCTAAGTCATAATTTTGCAAGAGTCTATTAGGTTGTTTTTTTAATTAATTCTCTTTCAGACTGGTAACCAAGTATAGCCAGGGCTTCATCAACTTTCAGCCATCGAATCTGATCCACCTCTTTATTGGGTTTAAAATTACCTTCATCAATCAATTTCATATTCCAGTAGAGAACGATCTTGGGAATATCCTTTGGAGTATAGCAGATACAGCCAGCAAAATTTTCAATTTCGACCTGGCACACGGTTTCTTCCAGAACTTCTCGTAATGCAGCCTCCTTCCAGCTTTCTCCCGGTTCAAGCTTGCCCTTGGGGAGTGTCCAATCGTCATGTTTGGGTCGATGAATGATTAGCAGCTCTTTTCTACCATTTGCGTTTCGCCAGACCAAGCCGCCAGCAGCTTGAATGACATCGACATTAGCTTGTTTGTCGTTCATTTCTAAGGTCAATATTTTATAAATAGTTGATTGCTCAAAGAGAATAGAGTGAAATGCGTTAATGAAATGCAATAGTGCAATGCATAAAGGCATTTCACTCCCGGGCTTTATTTATGAAAATTTTAATAGTAATTTTTTAATCATGTTCTGAGCTAAGGGTACTTTATAGGCATTATTCTCCAACGGCTCGGCTCCGCCAAGTGCTTTTTTGGATAATTGTTCTATATTTTCTGCGCTAATTTTGAGACCGGCTATTTGTGCGCTGACTTCTTTTTCCATCCACGGGATCGGTGCCACACCGCCAAGCGCAATCGTTCCGGATGTAAAAGACGAGTCATTTTTTTGAACCACTGCTGCCACACTCACTAAAGCAAAATCCCAGGCTCCTCGTTCTTTTAATTTCATGTACCCACTTCGGGGTTCACCTGGCAAATCAGGAATTTGAATTTCAGTAACAATCTCCCCTGGCTGCAAAATGTTTTCTCGCTCAACGTTGCTATCAGGGAGAACAAAGAAATCTTTAATCGAGATAGTTCGAGATTTTTTGCCAGAGAAAATAACAAGCTTTGCATTCAGAGCGGTCAAAGCAACAGCAGTATCAGAAGGATGAACAATAAAACAGGGACCGCCACCGATCACACAATGAAATTTATTTCTCCCATCAACAGCGTAGCACAAGTCACCGCCTTTGCGGAGGCAGTGAAATTCCCCTCGAAAATACCAGCAGCGGGGACGCTGGCAGATATTTCCGCCAATGGTTCCGACATTTCTTAATTGTGGCGAAGCGACTTCCTTTGCAGCCTGAGCCAGTACTGAATATTTTTCATTGATCAAAGGATGCTCAGCAATCTCGGTAATGGTCGTTAAAGCGCCGATGCTCAATCCCCTTCCAGGTGCATAATTGATTTTATTCAAACCAGCAACTGATTTTAAATTCACTAATTTGTTCGGCGATTCAATCCTATCTTTCATCATACCTAACAAGTCCGTTCCCCCGGCGAACGGAAGTGAGGTCTGCCAGTCAGTGCCCAATGCTTTGGTAGCTTCTTTCAATGTTTTCGGCTGGATATATTCAAAATTGTTCATTGTTTGCTCCAATTTTTCTAATGTGATTCAATTGTCAATTGAGAATTGATAATTGTCAATGCTACACCCATATTTCCTCTTAAACTGACTGCTATGTCCATCACTCCCCCGAATACAACGCCATCAACACCTTATCCGGCGTAATCGGCAGCCTCTTAATCCTCACGCCAATAGCATTGTAAATCGCATTGGCAATGGCGCCAGCGGTTGGAATGATGGGCGGTTCTCCAACACCTTTCACCCCGGTGCTGCTAAGTAATGGATCGGCATCACTCACGACGATGACTTCAATTTCTGGAGCATCCAGAATTGTTGGCATTTTGTAATCATGCAAATTGGTAGTGAGCACTTTGCCGGTATATTCATCCATGACACGTTCTTCCATCAGGGCAAAACTCAAACCCTGCATAACACCGCCATGAATTTGACTGTCCAGCGTCTTGCGATTCAAAACCCTGCCCATGTCATGTGCAGCAACAATTTTCAGGACTTTCACCTGGCCGGTATCGGTATCCACTTCCAGTTCGGCGAATTGTGCGCCAAAGGAATTGGTCGTATATCCCGGTGGATTGGCTTCCCTTGCCCCGGTTGTAACCAAAACTCTCTCTCTCATGCGTCGGACGACGTCGGAAATCTTTAGGTTTTTCTTTTCATCAGTTTTTGATTTGATGATGCCTCCCACATAAGCCAGGTCATCCTCCGCTGTTTCCAGCACGGCAGCGGCGCCAGAAATCAATTTTGCTTTCATCTGCTCTGCAGCATCTCGGACGGCTGGAGATACAGAAGGGGCTGTCATACTTCCGCCACTCATCGGCGCATAGGGACAGGTCGCCGTATCGCCCAGGATAACCTGAATTTTTTCAATGGGGATTTCCAGAACTTCAGCCACAATTTGTGCGATAAATGTATAAGTTCCAGTTCCAAGATCTTGAGTTCCTGACAAAACCATTGCGCTGCCATCGCGGTTGAGTTTCAGGGTTGCATAAGCCGGCGGTCCGCCTCCTCCCCACCAGATCTGGGTTGCCATTCCGATCCCGGTTTTTATTGGACCAGGATCAGAACCGGGTACTTTTTTGCGACGTTCCCAGCCAATCGCTTTTGCACCCTGCTCATAAGATTCCCTGAGTCGTTTACTCGTGTAAGGAACATTAAATACTTGATCGACATCAGTATAGTTCTTTAAACGAAATTTTAAGGGATCCATTTCAATTTTTTCAGCGATCCTGTCAATAATGGAATCCATGGCAAAAGTCCCCTGCACATTCCCGGGAGCTCGCATGGGACGTTCCGGCCCAGCGTTGATCAAAACTGAATATTCTTCGACTCGAACATTGGAACATTGGTAGACTGTCCGGAATGGCCAGCTACAACCGGCGCCGCCAGGATAGCCACCGACTGAACCGATGGCATCGTGGCTCATGGCAGTGAGCGTTCCGTCTTTTTTAGCACCGACTTTTAATTTTTGAACAGAGTCGGGGCGATTTCCAACGGCTAAATTCATCTCTTTTCGATCTAAAGCGATCTTTACGGGGCGACCAATCTCCCTGGCTAATAGCGCCGCCATGACCGTGTATTTTCCCGCTTCTAATTTGCTGCCAAATCCGCCTCCCATATATTTTTTGATCACCCGGACGTGACTGGCTGGTACTTTTAAACTATAGGCAATCCTGTCTCGGACGCCAAAGATCGCCTGGGTGGAATCCCAAACCGTTAACCGATCTCCATCCCAATTCACCACACTGCAGTGGACTTCACCGGGATTGTGCACCACAACCGGGGTGGTAAAAGTATCTTCGACAATTTCATCGGCTTCCGCAAATCCTTTTTCGACATCACCTCGCTCATAGAGGAATGGCTTACCGCCGCTGATATTTCCGCTTTCGATTATTTTTGGCGCACCCGGCTGCATGGCTTTCTCAGCATCAACAACAAACGGCAATTCCTCGTACTCGATTTCGATCAATTTTATGGCTTGTTCCGCTATTTTCTCGGACTCGGCTGCCACACAAGCCACCTCATCGCCCTGGTAACGGACATGGGGATCGAAAAGGTAGCTCCCTTGATACCAGGAGATTTCAGGAGCGTTTTCATGTGTCATAATGGCTAATACACCAGGTAATTTTTTCGCTTTGCCTAACTCAATTTTTTTGATATTAGCATGAGGCATCGGACTTCGGAGTGTTCTGGCAAAGGCCATATTGGGGAGTGCAACGTCTAAAGTATATTGAGCGGTTCCGCTGACTTTGTCGTAGCCATCTAATCGGGCAAATGGTTTTCCAACCACTTTGAGTTTCGCATCAGGTCCCCAGCGTTTCATCGGTTCAGTCGATACCTCAGCCAGGGACTCAATAAAATCTTCTTCAAAAAAATGCCTTGTTTTGATTATTTTGCGAGCCGACATAATACCTCCAAAATTTATTATTTGGAAATCGAAGTTTACTTTATACCAGCCTAATATTCTTATTGTCCTTAATCCATGCGTTTCTCCGCAGCGGCTAATACTGAATCAATAATGTTCGGGTATGCCGAACAGCGACAGAGATTTCCAGCCAATCCTTCTTTTACTTGTTCACGGGTTGGTTTTGGATTCTTAAGCAACAAAGCTTGCGTTGCCATGATTTGTCCTGGTGTGCAGAAGCCGCATTGAAGGCCATCGCGCTCAATAAACGCTTCCTGTATCGGGTGAAGTTTCTCGCCGTCGAGTAATGCTTCTATCGTCGTAACTTCTTTTCCTGCTGCGTCAAGTGCCAGCATAAGGCAGGAATAGACCGCTTTTCCATTAATCAAAACAGTACATCCGCCACATTCACCTTGATCGCAAATAATTTTGGTACCGGTTAAATGCAGATGATCCCTTAATACTTCGGCAAGGGTTGTCCTCGGCTCCACTAACAGTTTCATCGATTTGCCATTTACTTTTAAGGCGAGTGGTACTTTGCCTTCATCGAGTAGCGCCTGTTCCGTTTTTTTATCCCTGGATAGCGCCGGTAAGGACTGTACCAGAACAGAACCACCGACCACACCGCTGCCAAAACCTTTGATAAATTTCCGCCGGGAAATTCCTTCGGATTTGGGTCTTTTGCTCATAAGATATCTCCTGATTTTTACTTATGATGATTTTCTTTTATCAAGATCAAGTATCAATTTTAAAGAGGAAGCCAGGTTGTTCATAGAAGTCTTATTTTTTCATTTGTTTCTTATGATAAACAATTATTTCTAAAAAGTCAAGTATTTTTAATTCTACTCGGTAATCGCTCAGATACAGGGGGACTGACCGGTCGCTTAAAGCTGAAACAAATACAGAAAATCAACAAATTAAGCGACCGGTCAGTAACTCTAATCACCCATAACTAATTTTCAAATATTTATCTTGAAAATTATAAAAAAGTTTGTTACTTTTGGAATTACATAATCTTTGCGGATGACAAAATATTTAGTTCCGCGGCGCATTACTTTTTTAAAATATTATTTAACCATCTATAGTTTTTAGGTTCAAGTGACTAAAGTGAGCTAACGCTATTAATAACAATGCATTCTTACATGCTAACAGAACTTTTGCTTTTAAGTTTTGTTTATTTTAACTTTAGCCATCCAGTCCGCCGTCTTTTTGGCGGATTCAAATTTGAGCTCACTATAATCTTTGTTTAACCTGTTTGTTAAAAAAAGTCCAATTGATAACTTCTAAATATTTCATCGAGTTAATGTTAAACTTAGCGGATTTTTAAACAAGGAAAATATGCAAGAGCAAAAAAAGTTTTTAACTGATAGACAGGCTGGTAAAATCATCTCAAATTTAGGATGTGAATTTGCTGTTGTCAAAAATCCCGATTACATCTATCCATCGTTTGAATTGTATCCATTGATCCCTAAAATTTTTCATCCTGTTGAAAAACTCTCCGCCGCAGTCATGGACATGGATGGCACCACGACAACGACTGAATCGCTGTGCATTCACTCGTTGGAAAATATGATCCGAAAAATAACAAATCGTATATCAAAGCAAACCTGGCAGGGACTTGATCCAGTCAAAGATTACCCGCATATTATCGGTAATAGCACGACCAAACATGTGGAATATTTAATTCAAGCTTACCAACCGTTCATTAAATCAGATGCTCTAAAACAGGTTTATTTTCATGCCGCGTTATGGTTTCTTCTTTTTGGAAAAGATAATAAAAGAATCGAGGAAGTGCGGAATAACCTGGTCAACCTGGGATGCCAGTCTGTTTTGGATGATGATGATTTAAATAATTTATTAAATTCATCGGGTATTGAATCCGAACCTGTTGTTAAGCTGACTCAAAAATTGTTGAAGCGATATGGTTCAAATTTTAAAGCGAAATCATTTTCTGAGATAGTCCGTGCTGCTATCGACATCTATTACCAGCGATATCATGAAATTCTGAGTATGATTCAAACCGGAAAAGGGGAGCAGCTTGCTGCCCAAATCTTGGGACGATCCAATGCTCATTTAATCGAACCGATGCCAGGTGTTGGTGAATTTTTAGCTTTGATCAAAGGCTGGTTGGGAGAGGATATCAAGCAGTTGCTGCCGCAGCTAATGAAATCGCATCAAAGAAATAATAATAAGTCTGATAGTAATTTGTCTATTAAAAAGTTAACAAAAAATCTAATTACACTGGGAAAAAAATTTGAGACCAATCCGGTTAAAGCAGCGATTGTGACGTCTTCTATTTCGTATGAAGCGGAAATTGTCATGACAGAGGTATTTCGAGTCTTACAAAAACAGGTCGAAAACTGGCATATTAGTCCATCTAAAAAAGCAATGATTCAGGAACGATTTTCTGACTATAAAAATGTTTACAATGGATTTGTGACAGCATCCGATTCCAGCGAGACCCGGCTAAAACCCCATCGCGATTTGTACAGCATTGCCTTACACCAGTTGGGCATTCCCAAAGAACAATTTGATCAGGTGGTCGGTTTTGAAGACAGTGAAAGTGGAACCATCGCCATTCGAGCCGCGGGCATCGGGCTTTGCGTGGCTGTGCCATTTTCCGATACCCAGCATCATGATTTGAGCGCGGCGACATATATTTTAAAAGCGGGATTGCCCGAGGCGATGTTGAAATATAATTTGTTTCTTG
>CBFDBN010000217.1:0-6682 GCA_965603055.1 uncultured bacterium
CCACAGGTCGCAGCAAATTTAAATTCTCCAAGTGGAACAATCCGATGCTCTGCCACTCGATAAATTCTATCCACATCGGGATGATAATTATCGTAACTCAATTCTGTCATTACGTAAAGAATAATAACCACACTGCAGGCAATTCCCACTGCCAGACCAAAAATATTGATCAGCGAAAAGCCTTTGTGTTTGTAGACGTTTCGAAAAGCGATTTTGAAGTAGTTTTTGATCATGTTTTCTCCTTCTTTGGCATAGCGCAAAGGGCATGGCGTATAGCGTTTATTTACGCTATGCCCTATGCGTCATGCTCCATGCGTTTCTATTCATATCGCAATGAATCAACAGGATTAGCTCGTGCAGCTTTGATGGATTGGTAGCTTACAGCTACTACTGCAAAAGTCAGTGTAATAAATCCTGAAAGTAAAAATATACCCGGTTTTACATCTATCCTATATGCAAATTCCTGAAGCCATTTATTAACAAAATAATACCCTAAAGGCCATGAGATTATATTGGATATCAGCACAAGAATAAAAAAATCTTTTGAGATATGAACAAGTATACTTGCTACCGAGGCGCCAAGAGTTTTTCGAATACCAATTTCCTTGGTTGATTGTTCGGTAATATAAGAAATCAGGCTAACTAATCCTAACGATGCAATAAGAATCGCAATAATTGAAAAAATAAACAATATCGTACCCAGTCTCTGTTCGGCTTCATAAAGATTATTAAAGGCATCATCGAGGAAATAGTAATCAAAAACAAAATTTGTGCTATGTTGTTGAAGAGTTGAATTTATGAATTCCAGTGAACCTTTGATATCATTTGATGATAATTTAATTAAGAACTTATTTCCATTTTCCGGTCGTAAAAGAAACATAACCGGCTCTATGTTTAGTTTAAGCGAAGTAAAATGGAAGTCTTTAACCACCCCAATCACACGTCCATTAAAATTTTCTCCCCCCCAAATTGATCTGGTAAACTTTTTACCCAGCGGATCCGTAATACCAGCTAGTCTGGCAGCAGTTTCATTAATAATAACGCCTTCCTGACCATCTGAAGAGAAATCCCGGGAAAAATTCCTTCCATTTATAATTTTCAATCCGTTTACGTCTATAAAATCATAATCGAGAAAAGCGCAATTAACCTGTGGAATAACAATAGGTTCAGAATTTTCATCACCAGCTATGGTTGCATCAGAAACATTACTGATTCGGACTGGTGTATAATTTGAAAATGAAGCACCCAAAATATTTGGATTCTTCAAAAGGTCATCCTTTATTACTTTGAATTTACTTCTTAAATCACGATACGACATATCAACGACCACAATGTTCTCCCTGTCAAAACCGGTATCTTTAAATTTTATATAATAAAGCTGTTTTTGTATAACTATAGTAAAAACTACCAAAATCACGGTTATACAAAATTGTAGCAGTACCAGCATGTTTCTTAATTTTACTGGTTTTCTTCCGGAACCGGATAATACATTATTTTTAACTGCACTAATTGGCTGATAAGACGATAATAGAAAGGCAGGATATATTCCGGATACGATTCCTACAACAATGAAAACTCCCAATAGTCCTATTAAACTGTTTGGATCAGCCAACACGTCAAATTCAATATTCCTTTTAACAAAGGAGCCGAATGCCGGCAGCAATAAATTTGAAAACAGCAGGGAAATATTCAATGCAATAAATGTAATAATAAATGACTCTCCCAGGAACTGTTTGATCAGTTGAATCCTATGAGCGCCAATCGTTTTTCTAATTCCTATTTCCTTAAATCTTTTTGCAGCACGGGCTGTTGCGGAATTTACATAATTTATACAGGCAATTAACAGGATCAATATTGCTATCGAAGAAAAAAGGTAAATATATTTTATATTACTGTTGGTACTGACCTCAAAGTTTAAATTTGAATGCAGGTGTATACTTTTTACCGGCTGAAGGTAGTAACCGAGTTTTGACTCTTCAGAATTATAACTGTGATGTTTTTCAACAAGCGAGATTAACTTTTTCTCAAACTCCTTGTAGTTTACATTTTTATCTAATAAAATATGGGTTTCATAATTAATAACATTCCAATTGTTAATATTTGTGGTTCCCATTGATGAGATAGATGCGAACGAGTAAACAAAATCGAATTTTAAAAACGAGTTCCCCGGTATTTCTTTAAGAACTCCAGTTACTTTAAAGTCATAATTGAAATCGTACCTGATTATTTTACCGATGGGATCTTCATCACCGAAATATTTTTTTGCCAATTTTTCTGTAATTAAAATTGAAAACGGATCTTTAAGCGCTGTTTCCTCATCCCCAATAATTAATGGATAAGAAAAAACGTTAAAGAAATTTTCATCTGCATAAATTCCCTCTTCGTTAAAGCTATTTTTTTTATAACTTATTGCTCCTGAAGCACCATTAATTCTTGTTGCATAAATAACTTCCGGGAAATCAGCCATTAATGCTGGCGCTAAAGCTCCGGTGGTCTTTGAAAATTCGGTTGATCCCCTATAATTCCAACCCGGTAAATGAAGGGCAACCCTGTAAATACGCTCACTGTTTTTGTGAAAAGAATCAAAGCTAAGTTCATATTTTATATAAAGCATTATTAAGATAAAACAAGTAATCCCCACTGCCAGCCCAAAAATATTGATCAGTGAAAAACCTTTGTGTTTGTAGAGATTTCTTAGGGCGATTTTGAAGTAGTTTTTGAACATGATCTTCTCCTGTTTTGGCATAGCGCAAAGCGTATGGAGCATAGCGTCTTTGTCGCTATGCGCTTTGCGCCATGCTACATGCGTTTATTCGTATCTCAGCGATTCCACAGGATTTGCCAGCGCTGCTTTAATCGATTTATAACTCACCGTAAGCAATGCAATGAGCAAAGCTATTCCCGCCGATATGATGAAAGTTGTCCAGGTAATATTTGTCCGGTAAGCGAAATTTTGTAGCCATTTGCTCATCGCGTACCAGGCAATTGGCCAGGCAATGATATTCGCGACCAGTACCCATTTCCCAAATTCTTTGGAGAGAAGCAGCACAATTCCTGGCACTGACGCACCGAGTACTTTTCTGACCCCGATTTCTTTGGTGCGCTGCTCTGCCATGAAAGATGCCAATCCAAATAAACCCAGACATGAAATAAAGATAGCTAAGGCGGTGAAGTATCTGAATATCTTACTGATTCTCATTTCTGATCGATAGAGATTATCCAAAGATTCGTCGAGGAAATTATATTCAAATGAAAATGCAGGTGCAAACGTTTTCCAAACTTGTTCCACCTCCTTGATAGTTCGAGCAATATCAGTCGCCAGGATTCTGGTACAAAGGAGGCGAGTAGCATCGGTGCTAAGGATCAAAATTTGTGGTTCAATCCTTTGGTGTAGCGATCGAAAATGATAATCTTTTACAATGCCGATGATCTCAATATTGAATTCACCATCAAAATATGCCAATCGTTTGCCAACTGGATTTTCCAATCCCATTGCCCTCATTGCTGTTTCATTTATGATGACTGCATTGGTGTCAGTGGGAAACTCTTTGGAAAATGGGCGACCTGCAACCAACTCCAAGCCGAAAGCTTTGAAATAATCGTAATTGATTAAGTTGCATCGAAACAGGATTTCTTCATCAGGCTTTTGACCTTTCCAATGCCACAGCGTATTTGAAAAAACATAACCGTAAGTGGGTGGACTGGCAACAGCGGTCACATTGAGAATATCGGGATTCTTCAACAACTCGTTTTTGACAGCTTCAAATTGCTGAGGCATATCTCCTCTCATCCGTGACATAAGGAGATGTTCTTTTTCGTAACCTAACTTTTTATTGCGCATAAATGTAAGTTGGTTGTAAACGACAATCGTTCCGATGAACAACATAATGGAAATGGCAAATTGGGAAACGACCAACACCTTCCTGAATATTGAACCTTTTTTCCCGCTGCCAGCAACGTTTGTTGTTCCTCCGACACCTTTAAAAATTTCCACTGGTTTATATGAAGCAAGAACCAGCGCTGGATAACTTCCCGAAATAAATCCAGTGATGAGTGAGATCCCGATTAAGCCAATTAGAGTTAATGGATTGCTTGAAAAATTCAAAGACAATTCTTTTCCGGATAACGTGTTAAAAGTCGGCAGCAGCAGTTCCACCAAAATGAGAGAAAAAAACAGGGCAACCACCGAAAGAAAAATAGCTTCGCCCAAAAACTGGTAGATAATGTTTCGCTTGTAAGCGCCGACGATTTTTCTCATCCCAATTTCTTTGGCACGATTTCCTGCGCGAGCAGTTGCCAGGTTCATGAAATTAAAGCAGGCGATAAGCAGAATGAAAAGCGCCACGACCGAAAAAATCATCACATATTTGATGTCACCATGTCCAAAATCAAAATCATAATGAGAATATAAATGAACACGTTTTAGCGGCTGAAGCGTGAGTTTTGAATTTTCTTCAAGCGTTGGTTTTGTTTTTAAATAGTCTGAAATTTTTTCAATAACATTTTCGACTGATGCTGTTTTGGGAAGCATCACGTAGGTGGAAAATCCACTGTTGTTCCAGGTATCAACTGTATAGCCTAATTCTCGTCCGAATATGAATGGTATTAAAAAATCAAACTGAAGATGTGAATTAGTGGGGATTTTCTTAAATACCCCTGTCACATGAAAATCATAACGATCATTCGCTTTAAGTGTTTTGCCAATTGGATTTTCTTCACCAAAATATTTTTCAGCCATTTCCTCCGAGAGGACAATATTATTCGGTTTAATAAGCGCGGTTTTGGGATCACCCTGAACCAGGGGAAAAGTAAACATCTGCAAAATTGAATTATCCGCCATACACGCGCCTTCATCGAAAACATTGTCGGCGTATTTGAATCGAAATTCACGGTAGCTGATTCGTGTGAAATCTACAATTTCAGGAAAATCTTCTTTCAAAGAAGGTCCTAATGGTCCCTGGGTGATTGCCCAATGAGTACGGTGATCGGTAAATTGAATATCCTGAATCACTCGATAGAGGTAATCACCATTTTTATGAAATCGATCAAAACTAAGTTCATCCTGTACCCACAATAGAATGAGGATGGTGCACGTCATTCCAATTGCCAGCCCAGTAATAGTGATGAAAGAATAACCTTTGTGTCTTTTGATGTTTCGTAGAGCAATTTTTAAATAATTTTTGAACATGATTTCTCTCCTTTTCTTGCATGGCGCAAAGAGCATGGCGTATAGCGTTTTTTTCGCTACGCCCTTTGCGCTATGCACCATGCGCTTATTCATATCTCAATGACTCCACAGGGTTCGCCACTGCCGCTTTAATCGACTGATAACTCACTGTTAACAAAGCAATCACCAATGCCAACATTCCAGCCAAAATAAATATCCAGAAATCGATCGTAATCCGATAGGCGAAGTTTTGCAGCCATTTGTTCATGGCATAATAAGCGATGGGCCAGGCAAGGATGTTGGAAAAAATTACCAGTACGATAAATTCTTTTGATAATAATAAGACGACACTCTGTACTGTTGCACCCAACACCTTGCGGATTCCGATCTCTTTTGTTTTTTGTTCAGCAGAAAATAACATCATACCATACAGACCAAGGAAGGCAATAAAAAGTGCCAGAAAAGTAAAACATTGGAACAGTGCACCCATACGTTCTTCAGCCTGGTATAATGTATTCAGATTATCGTCAAGAAAATAATAATTAAAGGGAACATCGGAAAACCGAGCATACCAAACTTGTTGAATTTCTTTGAGACATTTTATCATGGTTCCAGCTTGGCATCGGATTGTTAATAATCGGTATCGTCCACTTGCCTGGGCTTTATTGGGAAATTGAAATATCATTGGTTCGATTTTATTATGAAATGAACTAAAATGAAAATCTTTTACCACACCCACAATTTTCCCATTTTTACCCCATACGTTAATCTCCTTATTGAGAGGTGATTCGAAACCAATCTCTTTGACAGCGCTTTCATTGATAACGTATGCCTCTGTTTGATCGGTAGAAAATTCTTTAGAAAAAAATCGACCTTGCTGTATATCAATCCGATAAGTCGTTGCAAAATCATAATCAACATGTAATATCCAAAAATGGCTTTCTTGATTTTCGCTTTTCATTGGCCAATTAACACTGGTTGTCCGGGTAATCGAATGATCACTGACCGGTTCCGAACGTGTTAAAGAAATAATATCCGGATTTCTTAACAGCACATTTTTAAATGAGTTATAATTACTACTTACATTAGCTTTTAATTTCACACATATCAGATTATCTTCATCATATCCCAATTGGCTTTTCTGGAAGAATACCAGTTGCTGAAAAACAATAATTGTACTTATGATCAGTATAATTGATAGCGAAAACTGAAATATAACCAATATTTTTTTTATACTACTGTTTCTAAGACCTATATTCAATCTGCTCTTAAGAAGACGAACGGGCTGGAATGAAGATAGAAACAGGGCAGGATAAAAGCCGGACAAAATTGATAAAAATACGGTTATAAGGATTATGCCGATTAAAAATTGTCTACTTTGAAAAGGTATGGCTAACATTTTCGCTGTCAATTGACTGAAAGCCGGCAATATCATTTGAACGATAAACAGGGCAAAAAATAAAGCGATGATTGTTAGAATACCGGTTTCATAAAAAAATTGTTGAATAATGTGTT
>CBFDBN010000218.1:0-6667 GCA_965603055.1 uncultured bacterium
GTCGGTTGGAATAACTCCTGAAATCGTTTGATAACCGGTTCGATTTTTACCGTTTTAAGCTCTAAATAGTCTTCCCTGGCATAAGTTAATAAGCCTTTTAAAATTTTATCGACACGCTGAATTTCGCCGCGAAGTCGCTTATAATAAGAACTTTGTTTCTCGTTTTCTTGAACCTGGCTCTCTAATAGTTGAATTCCCGTCTGAATGCTGGCTAAGGGATTTTTGATTTCATGGGCGATTCGAGCAGCCATTTCTCCAATAATTGTCAAATGTTTCCGCTGTTCACGTTCTTGCTCCAATTTCCTGACCTTCGTAATATCGTGCACAATTCCCTGGTAGACAACTTTCTTTCCCAGGAAAAAACGTCCCAGCGAGATTTCCACATCCAAAGGATTGCCTTCCTTATTTCGCATCCGCAGTGTCACTGATTTGATCGAATCCCTATTTTTTACAAATTGTTCAACTGTCTGCTGGAATTTTTCTTTCGATGCCGAATCGATAAGTTTCATAAATAAAAATCCTGATCCACATACCTCATCCTGCTTATAGCCGAACAACTTTTCAAAACTATTATTTACCATTAACATTTTTTTTCTGGTGCATAAAAAGATTGGATCGGGAGATTGTTCTACCAGAATCCGATAACGGGATTCTGCCGCATTTTTTTCATTGATAAGCGCTGCTTGAATTTTTAAATTTTCCAGCTCATTTTTGGTCGTAATGTGCTCGGTGTTGATTCGATTCACTAAAAATGCACCAATAACCACCGTAGCGATGATGCCGATGATCATCAGTAAAAAATTCCGAAATTCTTTCCTTAATGAAGTGGTTATAATGTCAAAAGGAGTGCTGATGGCAACAACCCACCTGGTACTTTCTAATTCCAATTGGGCATAACCGATCAATTGCTTTTGCGTTTTTAAATTTTCTTTGATTCCAATCCCACTTTGACTGGAAAACATCGCCTTTTCCATGTCGAAATTGACATGACAATCGAAACATTCAGTGTTGGCGTTAAATAAATTCTGAATCAACATCTCCTCATGGGCTGGGTGGTAGATCAAATAGCCCGGTTCATTAATCACCCAGGCATGATCTTCTTTATGGATCATAATTGGCTGAAGTGCATCATACAACGCTTTTCGGACATCCAATGAGCCAATTATTGAACCTACATTTTTATTATTGTTTTCATAAACAGGTGTTATTAAGCAAACATTGACTTTTCCATCTATTAAAACATTTCTTTCAAAAGCAAAGGTTTTTTTTAGCTCAACCGCCCGATCAAATATTTTTTTAAATCTTTGTTGAATTTCTTTCGGTTGATCGGTCGGACAGGGATAGCCTTCCGGGTAGCCGAGGATAGTTACCCCTTCCTGGTTCACATAAAAAATATGTTGAAAACCCTGCACGATTTCATAAGTCTGTATAAATTCATTTCTATACAATTTTTGATTGAAATTGATCGATGCAGGCATTTTCGCAAGGATCTCCAACGCCTTAATTCTTTCTTTGATATACGATTGCAAGCTGGTTGCCGCTTGTAAAGCCAGGGTTGTCTGTTTATCGCTATATAACTTTATCACATTATCTTTGGTCTGGAAATATTGAATATGGGCAATAAAGCCGAGAAAAAATATAATTAATCCAGCGATACTAAATATGAGGATTTTATTTTTCATAAATCAATTTAAGATAAAATTTGCTATTCATATAGCACAATACTTGCGTAAATTTTATTGAGCTTCAGTTGCAGCGGATGCAATACTTTTACTCCGCTCAATGGATTGTAAGGCTAAATAATTCTTGCCAAACTTATCAATATTTTCCAGTTCCGTGTCGAATTGATCGTAATGTCGTTCTTCGTCCACGACCAAGTCTTCAAATAATTTTTTGGAAACCGAATCAGCGTTTGCCGCACACTCATTCGCCATTTTATTATAGTCTTTGATAGCGGCTTCTTCCAATTTAAGCGCCAATTCGAGCATGTCTTTAACAACATGAACTTTTTCCACCTCAGCCGAAGCTTTCATCTCCACTTCGCCCTTCAAAAATAGAATGCGTTCAGCGATTCGCTCGATGTGTAACATTTCCTCAATGGCAGTTTTTTTGAACAAACCAGCCAGCAGATCATAGCCCTGGTCATCACAATGAAAATGAAAATACATGTACTGATGGACCGCAGTCATCTCATCGGCAACCGCCCGATTTAATAATTCAATACTTTTTTCGTGCATTTTTGCTCTCCTTCTAATTAATTGAAAGTGACCGTCATCCGTCAACTGACGGTCACTTTCTGACATTGTGTTCCATTTTTTCTACAGGATAAATATATCACTATTTTGTAAAAAAATCAAGCGAAGAATTGATTTTGTCAATATTTACTTGAAATCTTATTCAAGTGTTAAATTTAAAAAAATTCCAAAAAATACTTGACAATTAGGAATAATTCTTATATAATAACAATATGCAAAATGAAGACGGACAAGATTCAATCGATCTCTTTATCGAAAAATGCAAACAGCATAATCTCAAAATCACTCCCCAGCGGATTGCTATTTATCGGGAGATTATTAAATCGAAAAAACATTCTTCGGCGGATAACATATTCCAAATTATTCTGAAAGAATATCCCAATATATCCTTTGATACAGTGAACAGAACGCTTGTTACTTTCTCAGAAATTGGAATTGTCGATATTGTTGAATCCTTTAGTGGCGCCAGGCGTTTCGACCCGATTCTTGATAATCATCATCATTTACATTGTGTAAATTGTGGTGAAATCATTGATTTTTATCATGATGAATATGATAGTTTGGTTGTACCTGTGGAAATTCAAAAACAATATACTGTACTCAATAAAAGAGTTGTTCTGAACGTTATATGCGATAAATGTAAAAAACAGAAAAGTAGGTAATTGGATGATTAGGTGTATTAGGTAATATGGTAATTCCGTAATTAGTTAATTGGTAATTTAGGGATTCCCCATTTTCCTCATTACCCAATCACCCAGTTTCCCAATTACCTAATCACTCAAGTAACCAAAATAGGAGAATTATAATGAGCAAAACAAAAGAAAACCTCATGGCTGCATTCGCTGGTGAATCGCAAGCACGAAATAAGTACACCTTTTTTGCAGAAGTTGCCAGAAAAGAAGGGTATCATTACATCGCCAAAATTTTTGATGAAGCGGCTGATAATGAACGACGTCACGCCAAGGACGAGTTTAGATTGGCAAATGGTATTAGCGATACCGCAGCAAATTTGAAAGCTGCCGTCGAAGGAGAACATTATGAGGTCACCGAAATGTACCCGACTTTTGCGAAAGAAGCTGAAGAAGAGGGTAATATGGATGCTGCAATATTGTTCAAACAAATTTTAAAAGTAGAAGCTCATCATCGGGATCGTTACAAAAAATTGCTGGAAATGGTTGAAAACGGCACGGTATTCAAACGAGAACAACCGATCAAATGGAAATGTGGGATTTGCGGATATATTTATGAAGGCACTGAACCACCGCCAAAATGCCCGTGCTGCAAGCATCCGAAAGAATATTATGAACCCGCCAACTTAGATTTTTAGCGAGGGCATCATGGCAATTTATAAATGTCAGGTTTGTGTCTACATTTACGATGAAGCAAAAGAAGGTGTGAAATGGGGCGATTTCCCCTGCGATTGGGTTTGTGCCGTGTGTGAATCCGGCAAAGCCTATTACCAGCCTGTCGATGAATCGGAATCAAAAACAGATACGGTTGTTGCCGTTTCAGCGGAAAAAACTGTAGCTGTTGATGAACTTATCCGAACATCTGATGAGATTGAAAGTTATATGGCTGATATTCACCAGATGGCTGAAACAGGCGAGTCCATCATCGAGCCGATGCGGACCAAGAGACCGACCTGTTCCTGGGACGACATCCTCATCAAGGGAGCACAACTGGCGAAAATTTCACTGAATCATAGTGATGCTGTAAATGTACAGACGGTGATCAGCAAAAAAGCCAGGCACCCATTGGTCATCGAATCCGCGATTTTTGTGACGCACATGTCGTTTGGCGCCATTTCACGAGAGGCAAAGATTGCATTGGCAAAGGGAAGCGCGGCTGTAAAAACGGCGATGTGCTCTGGTGAAGGCGGTATTCTGCCAGATTCGCTGGAAAATTCGTATAAATATATTTTTGAATATGTGCCCAATAAATACAGTGTCAGTGAAGAAAATTTAAAAAAGGTCGATGCCATTGGAACAACAGCGCTCATGGCAATTGGATGTCAGCAATATCGTATCTGCAATACTGGAAAATGCCCGATGGGAATTACCACACACAATCCCGAATTTCGGCCAAGATTCGATGTTGAGAGATCAGCAAAGCAGTTGGAGAACTTATTGAGGGTTTCGACAGAAGAACTCAAAGATTTCGCCCGGTTGACCGGGTATGATGATGTGCATAAACTTTCAATCACCGATCTCTGTACAACCAATTCGGAGATTTCGAATCACACGGAAATTGAACATGTTTAGAATATCTTCAATTTACTGAGAAAATAAAAGGCCAAACCTGATTTTTTAATGAATAAATTTCGGTTTGGCCTCACATTTTCACTGCTACAATATTCATCTAAACAACGCGAAAATACTTATTTTTCCAGTCTGATCAGCACCCTGTTTTCGTTTAATTCATCCAATACCCATTGAATGATTGGATTTCAGGCTTTGCTTATCCATCCAACGTACTCAAATCCCCCATTTCCTGGTTGAGCGCCTTGGCTTTCAACACACGACGCATGATTTTACCGCTCCGAGTTTTCGGGAGACTTTCGACAAATGAAATCGATTCAGGTTTCGCAATCGGTCCGATTTCTTTACTCACGTGTTGTTTCAATTCATTCTCCAGCAAAGTTCTATTTTCTCTTAACCATTTTTCAATAAATTCAATCGATTGAACAGTGTTTTTACGCCAGGCATGATAAGCCTCGATATAAGATTCTTCCTCATGACATTCGAGGCAGCTTTGCGTATCAGGAACGACCGATTTGTTGATATCCCAATTATGACAGGCAATACATTCGACTTATAATTAAAATTCGCTTGCCTCTGGAATATTTTTTAAACCACATGTTCGCTTTTCACTATTTTAATTTTAAAATACAGACTGATAGCAACAATAAAAATGATGACGGAAATAATAGCCAGCCATCTCCGACGATTCTGAACTTCCTTTAATGCCAGCTTGCCTTCATCAACCGCCCGATTCGCCACTTCGAATCCCGGTTCGACTACTTCATTGAATTTTTCCAGCGAGAAAAAATGAACCACGCTGCGGGTTTTGGTCAGGGCATTTTCTGCATCGGTGAGCGTGAATTTGCCTTCACTCACCTCGACTCCAGCCTTTTCCGCTTTGATTAATAAAGAATCAGCCAGATTAATTTTAGCCACCAGATCATCCTCCTGCTGTCGCATTTGCTGAGCAGTGGCATAACCTTCGGAATCTTCATCATGGCAATCAACGCACAAGCTTTCGGAGCCAATCCCCAGCATCTCTATTCTGGTCGGTTTAACATCATGACTTCCGTGACAGGATTCGCATTGGGGTAATTCCATTTCAGCGAATGCCTGTTTGTGAGGACTTTGTGCAAACATCTCGGCTTGAGATAAATGGCAGATGCCACAGACATGAGAAATCGAGGCAATACCCGGCGGCATGGCGCCATGATTACCGTGACAATCGTTACAGACTGGCGATGAACGATCACCTTTTTCAAATAAGCTCGCACCATGAACGCTGGTCTTATATAATTCCTGTTGATTAACCGGGATTCTATAGCTTTTCATGTACTCTGCATCGCTATGACACTTGCCGCACATTGCCGGAATGTTATTGGGGAAAACTTCGGAAGTAGAGTTGTTAGCCGGCTGGATGTTGTGAATGCCATGACAATCGGTACAAACCGCAACCTTTGTGTCGCCTTTAGCCAGCTTCAACCCATGCTGAGAAGTCAAATATTGCTGGTATTGATCAATCGCTAAATTGGGATTGAAACCTCTCATATAAGCGGCATCGCTATGACATTTGGCACATAATTTTGGAATGTCACTTCGTTTCGGAATGCCAATATACCCCTTTTGAACATCCATTGCCGCTTCCATATCTTCTTCAAATTGAAGATCAGCATCCCCGCCATGACAGCCCTCACAGGAAATGCCATTTTTAGCATGGCTATCGTTTGCCAGATTATCCGTCGGCGTTTTTAATTGATCGTCCAGTTGCAGATGACAGTTGATGCAACTGGTTTGAGCCAACGCATTGGAATGAATGCCCAATAAGATCAAAAGAAATAGAATGGAAATATTCAGATATTTCATAACTTTTCTTTTCGCTTTTTAATACTTTAGATTTTCGAAGAAATATTTAATTTAAATTGGAGACTCAAATGACTCCCACACGGATTGAAGAAGCACACTGATAATCTTTTTATTTTTATCCGTGTGCTTCTTCAAACCGTGTAAAAAAATTGATTCAATAAAACTTATAATATATCTGGTAACTTTTGATTATCCTGTTCCTGTCAATTTTCGTTAGTGGTGTTCCATAACTATCAAACAAGATAAGCAATCAGGCTCATTATCGCAATATAGAGAACAACGACAATGCCTATTATCGTGAACAATTTG